>WFQE01000228.1 GCA_015487165.1 Paracoccaceae bacterium
AATCTATCATCGTTGCAGCCCTGGCGGCTGGTCTTGGAAGTGTTGTTGCCGTTTCGGCCCAGGCACAGACCTGGGGCCCGGGCTATTACCCGGCACCGGCTTATACCGCACCTGGCTATGGTGCGCCGGGCTGGGGTGCGCCTGGTTGGGGCGCTCCGGGCTGGGGTGCGCCGGGCTATTACAACAATGGCTGGGGTCCGTTCAATGGTTGGGGCCCGTTCGGCAACAACGGTTGGGGCAACAACTGGGGCAACAACTGGGGTCCGTTCAACGGCAACAGCAATGGCAACGGCAAGTTCAACTTCGGCTTCTCGGGCAGCGCCCAGGGCGAAGGCCGTGGCGAAGGTCGTGGTAACGGTTACGGCTATGGTTATGGCAACGGCTATAACGGCTATCCTTACTATCCGAATGGCCCCGTTCCCGGTGCAGTTCCCGGTGCGGTTCCCCCGGCTCCGAATGCACCTGCCGGTCAGGCTCAGGCCAAGCCCGAGATGCAAAAGCCGGCGGCTCCGAAGGCCACCAACTAAGGCATTCGGCGTCTTTGTCCGGAACCTCCCTCCCGGGTTCGCCTGGGTGGTTGGTTCCGGACAAGACCGGGGCCCGACCGGGCCCAGGAAATGGGGTATGCCATGTATATCAGATTGAAAAATGCATTCCTCGGGGCTGCGGCACTGCTTGGATTGTCACTTGCCGCGCCGACAATTGCGGCCGGGGCAGAACGCCCCCAGGCCTATTCGGCCATCGCAATTCACGGGTTTCCCGGCCGTGCCGAAACTTCGGGACGGATCGTGAAGTCGGGTTCGCGAATCCGGCTTGAATATACGCGCGACGGGCAAAAGGTGGTGCAGATCATCCTGCCTGCCCAGGGGGTCATGTATCTGCTGAACCCGCGCGACAAGACATATATGGAATTTCGCGGCCCTTCGGTGCCGACAACCTCGACCGAAGGCTACACTTCGCCCTGCCCACCGACGGGCAGCGCGCGAAAGATCACCTGCCGCAAGATCGGCAGCGAGGTCATCAGCGGCATCACGGCCGAGAAATGGGTTCTTGCCAGCGGCCAGCAGGGCAGGGCGCTGACCATCCTGTGGGATCCCGCCCGAAAGCGTGCGCTGCGGCAGGATTTTCCGGGCGGTGGCAACATGGTCATGGGCTTTGTCGCCATGGAGGAAATTGCCGGCCGAAAGGTGGAACACTGGCTGATCCGTCTGGCCATACCGGGGCAAAAGGTTCAGGGGGGCGACTGGTGGTTTGATCCCGAACTGCGGGTGACGCTGCGGGAAAACCTGCCCAGCGGTGAAACAAGGCGGTTGGAAAACATCAAGGTCGGGCCGGTGGACGAGGCGGCGTTTCAGGTGCCCAGCGGCTGGACCCTGGTCAAGGCGCCGGCCGGTGCTGCACCGGCCAGAAAATAGACAGGCGGGGGAGGGGATAAAATGCTGACATTGTTTGCCAATTTCAAGGGTGGCACAGGGAAAAGCACCCTTGTCTTCAACATGGCGATGTGGCGCCTGGCCCGCGGGGCACAGGTGACCGTCTGCGACCTTGACCCCCAGCGCACAGTCAGCGATGTCGCGCTGATCCGCGAGGAAGACGGGATCGAGCCGCCCTTGCGGGTTGTTCACGAATTGCCTGCCAAGGGCCGCGCCCGCGGTGACTGGCTGATCGATATCGGCACATCCGACATGCAGGCGATGCGTGCCGCCATCCGCGCGGCAGGGCGTGTCGTCATTCCCGTGACCCCCTCGCAGGCCGATATCTGGGCCACGCAGCAGTTTCTCGACATCCTGCGCGCCGAGCGCAAGGGCGGGCGCATGCCTGTCGTCATGGGGTTCATCAACCGGGCCGACCCGCATCCCCGCTCGCGCGAGAATGCCGAGGCCTTCGAGGCGCTCGAGGCGCTCGACCCCATCAAACCCCTGGCCCCCATGCTGGTGCAGCGTCTTGCCTTTCGCAGGTCGTTTTCCGAAGGGCTGGCGGTTTTCGAGCTGGAACCCCGCGGCAAGGCCGCCGCCGAGCTGGATGCGCTGGCTACGGCGGTTTTCGACTAGGCCCAGACCCGCCCAGCGGCCCTGGGCCAATGGAAACAACCAAAAAAGGATAACAACGTGTTCATGCCATTCCTTCGCCTGATAACCATTTATGCCTTTGTCGCCGTGGTGGTCTTTGCCGTATTCAATCGCGACCAGGTGTTGCCCCTGATCGGTTTCGGGAATGCCGAGCAGGCCGAGGATCTGCCCCCCATTCCGGCCGATATTCCCGAAAGTGAAGATGCAAAGCCGGTTGCGGAAACCTCCGATGGCTTGCCGCCAATACCCCCCGCGCCGGAAAAGCCGGAAGCGAAGCTGGCCGAAGATGCCGACGCGGCCGCTGCGAAAACCAAAGCTGCCGCGGTTTCTTCGCAAAACCCCGCGCCGGTATTGGAAAGCCCGACACCAGTTGTGACAGATGGTGAAACGGCTGCACCGCAGGGTGACAAGGTCGCGGCGGTTTCGGCTGAATCCGTCGGCACGGTCGCGGGCGATCTTGACGCCCAGCTGTCGGCCGCCCGCAAGGCCTTCTGGAGCGGAGATACCGAGACCGCCGAAAAGATCTATCTGCGGCTTGTGGCAGCGCTGCCTGACAACGCCGACATCCGTGGAGAGCTGGGCAACCTGTATTACAATGCCGCCCGCATGGAAGATGCCGCGCGCATGTATTTCGAGGCCGGCAAGATCCTGCGGAAATCCGGCCAGACGGTGCGGCTTGGTGCCGTTGTCGCGGCCCTCAGAGGCATTGCGCCGGATCTCGCTGCGCAACTTGTCCCGGCCACCGCGCCCAATAACTGAACCAGACCCCACAGATCGGACGGACCCACAGATGAGCCACTTTCTCAGCACCCGCCTCGAGCGTCTTGAAAACCACCTGAAGGCCGAAAACCCGGCCCTGCTGGAGGTGCTGCCGACCTATTACAGTTTCGACAAGATGCTTTACCGCACCGGCCTGCTGGATCGCGAGACTTCGCTTGCCACGCGCATCTCGTGGTGGCCGCTGATATCGGTTCTGGGCACGTTTTCTTCGGGAAAATCTACCTTCATCAACGCCTATGTGGGCGAGCCGCTGCAAAGCACCGGCAATCAGGCGGTTGATGACAAGTTCACCGTGATCTGCCACCGCGCCGCCAGGGCGGGGGGGAACCAGACGCTGCCCGGCTCGGCCCTGGATGCGGATCCGCGGTTTCCGTTTTTCCGCATCTCGAAGGAAATCGAAAAGGTCTCGCGGGGCGAGGGCAAGCATATCGAAAGCTATCTGCAACTGCGCACCACCAGCCGCGACCGTCTGCGTGGCAAGATCATCATCGACAGCCCCGGTTTCGACGCCGACGACCAGCGCCGCTCGACCCTGCGGATCACCGACCACATCATCGACCTGTCGGATCTGGTTCTGGTGTTCTTTGATGCCCGCCATCCCGAACCCGGTGCCATGCAGGACACGCTGGAACACCTTGTCGCGCGCACGGTCAAGCGCACGGATGCGTCGAAATTCCTGTATGTTCTCAACCAGATGGACACAGCAGCCAAAGAGGACAACCCTGAAGAAATATTTGGCGCATGGCAGCGCTCGGTTTCGCAGGCGGGGCTGTCCGCCGGGCAGTTTTTTACCATCTACAACGAAGAGGCTGCGGTGCCGATCGAAGATGCGTCGCTGCGGGAGCGTTTCCGTGCCAAGCGCGATCAGGATCTGGCCCGCATCCTCGCCCGCATGGACGAGGTGGAGTTGCAGCGCAACTATCGTATCGTCAGCATGCTTGAAACCGTCGCAAACGAGCTTGAGCACGACATCCTGCCACGCTTGCGCGAGGCGCGCGCCAGATGGCGACGCAACGTGCTGATCGGCGATGCAGTGGCGCTGGGCCTGTTGCTTGCCCTTGGGGGCGGGCTGGCCGGCTGGCTGGGCCTGTTGCCCTCGACCGAGATCTTCAGCTTTGCCTGGTTGCAGGCACACCGGCTTGAGGCTGTGGTCAGCCTTGCGGCGGTGGTCATTCTGGCAGGCAGCCTGCATTTCTGGATGCGCGGTGTCATGGCGCGCCGGATTGCCACCCGTCTGAGCGAGGCGCACGGGCATGTCGAACTTGACCTGCGCCGCGCCTTTGAAAAGGCAACTGCCTGGTATCAGCCCCTGCTGCGGGTTGAACCGGCGGGCTGGGGAAAGCGTGCCGCGAAACGCCTGCGCATGATCCGCGAGACGGTGGCCAACCACATCCAGAACCTGAACGACCGCTATGCCGACCCCTCGGGGCGCGTGAACGACGGGGACAATCAGACCAATGCGCAACAAACCCCGCCCAGGCCCGCACCGGCGCCGGACGCAACCACCCCCGCAACAAACCCCGCAACCCCGGCGGAAACGCCAGTTAACGCCAAGGATACCAAGGCAGTTGGCGGGGAAAAGGCAACAACCGAAGGTGCTGGCGCGTGATTCCTTTCTTATATTCGCAAAAGGGACGTGCCGCAGATGTACAGCAATAACGCCTGTGCCGTTCCGACCGGACGCTGTGCCGATCAGGGGTTTCGCCTGGCCATCTACGAGGCGGGCCACGCCTTGACGGCGCGCGCGCTGGGCTTGCGCGTGGTTTCCGTGCGGATGTTGCCGCGCCCGCCGGTGCTGATCAGCGACAAGACATTCGTCAACAATAACTGGGGATCCTTTGTCGAGGCGCTGGAGATTCGCATCATCGAACTGTTCGGCGGCCAGATCGCCGAAGAGGTGGCCTGTTCCACCAACACCTGTTGCAGCGGCGACGTTGCCCGTATCGACGAGCTGTGTCGCCTGATTGCCGGGCTCGACGGCGAGCTCGACGCCGAAACCGTGTGGTTCGATCTCGAGGATGTCGCGCAAAGGATCTTTGCCGACGAGGCAACCCGGGCTGCGATCATTCCGATTGCCGAATTCCTGCACGAGCGCGTGAAGGCCGGCCGCGAGGTGATCGACGGGCCGGACATCGAGGCCCAGCTCGACCACCATTTGCCGGCGCGTGGGAAAAAGAAAACATTCATGCAACGTCTGCTTGGCGGCGGGCGCGGGACGGACAATAGCCGGCGAGGGTAATCTGCCTCGGGCCGGCCAACAACACAGAACGCAAGAGGGTGGTAATATGTACAGACGGGTAAACAGCGGCCGCTTCATCGTGGTCACGACCGCGGGAATCATGGTGGTGATGGCGATCTTTACATGGGTCATGTATGGAATGGCCCGGCAGGTCTTTACCATGACCGACGTGATGGTCGAGCTGAACCAGAGCTTCAAGTCGATGGTGGTCACCCAGACCAGCATGGCCAATGACATCCACGCGATGAGTGGCGACATGCGGGCGATGAAGGGCAGTATCAACGCCATGCAGGGGGACATTCACGCCATGACCGGCGGGGTTGCCAGCATGGCCGATGGCATGCAGCGCATGAACATGGCCGTGTCGAAGATGACCTATGACGTGGGCCAGGCAACCTATGCCGTTTCGCATCCCATGTCCTATATGTGGGGCAATCCATTTCCGTTCTGACGCGCGTGGTGACGCGTGTCTCACGCTTTCGAAACCCCCTCTTGCACCCCCTCGTGCGCCACACTAAGACTCTGTTGAACGCCCTTTTGGTATAAGGGCAACAGGATCATTGCAAAGGCAGGCCGTATGAAAGACCCTATCGACGTTTACATGAACACCCTCGTGCCCATGGTGGTCGAACAGACCAGCCGCGGCGAACGCGCCTACGACATCTTTTCGCGCCTGTTGAAAGAGCGGATCATCTTTGTTTCGGGCCCGGTGCATGACGGCATGTCGACGCTGATCGTGGCGCAGCTTCTGTTTCTGGAAGCAGAGAACCCGAAAAAGGAAATATCCATGTATATCAACAGCCCCGGCGGTGTGGTGACCTCGGGCCTGTCGATCTATGACACCATGCAGTATATCCGGCCCAAGGTTTCGACGCTGTGCATCGGCCAGGCGGCCAGCATGGGTTCGCTGCTGCTGGCGGCGGGTGAAAAGGGCATGCGTTTCAGCCTGCCCAACAGCCGCATCATGGTGCACCAGCCTTCGGGCGGCTTCCAGGGCCAGGCCAGCGATATCGCGCTGCATGCCAAGGAAATTCTTGAACTCAAGGATCGCCTGAACCGCATCTATGTCGAACATACCGGCCAGACCCTGAAAAAGGTCGAAACCGCGCTTGACCGCGACAATTTCATGACCGCCGAAGAGGCCCGCGATTTCGGCCTGATCGACGAGATCGTGGATCGCCGCGGCGAAGAAGAAGACGAGGGCTGAGTGAGACGGCTTTTCCGCAAGGTGAATTTCGTCGCAGCCGGGGGCGCTGAAAAGAATTGCCCCTCTGGAAAATCTGCCATAACCTGTGATTGGCAAGACACGGCAAGAGGTCGGCAAGGCCCGCAAACGGGTCTGCATTCGGGAATGAGCAAGGCAAAGGTGACCTATGGCGAACTCTAACAACGGTGACAGCAAGAACACCCTCTATTGCTCGTTCTGCGGCAAGAGCCAGCACGAGGTGCGCAAGCTGATCGCGGGGCCGACCGTGTTCATCTGCGACGAATGTGTCGAACTGTGCATGGACATCATCCGCGAGGAAACCAAATCCTCGATGACCAAGTCCAGCGACGGGGTGCCGACGCCGGCCGAGATCTGCAAGGTTCTCGACGATTACGTGATCGGCCAGGAAATGGCCAAGCGGGTTCTGTCGGTAGCGGTGCATAACCACTACAAGCGCCTGAACCACGCCGCCAAATCGGCCGATATCGAACTGGCGAAATCCAACATCCTGCTGATCGGCCCCACCGGTTGCGGCAAGACGCTGCTGGCGCAGACGCTGGCGCGCATCATCGACGTGCCCTTTACAATGGCCGATGCCACCACCCTGACCGAGGCCGGCTATGTGGGCGAGGATGTCGAAAACATCATCCTGAAACTGCTGCAGGCGTCGGAATACAACGTGGAACGCGCCCAGCGCGGCATCGTCTATATCGACGAGGTGGACAAGATCACCCGCAAATCCGACAACCCCTCGATCACCCGCGACGTGTCGGGCGAGGGGGTGCAGCAGGCGCTGCTCAAGATCATGGAAGGCACAGTCGCCAGCGTGCCGCCCCAAGGCGGGCGCAAGCATCCGCAGCAGGAATT
>WFQE01000229.1 GCA_015487165.1 Paracoccaceae bacterium
CGATGTCCTGAAGGAACTGTTCAAGATGTTCGTAGCCGACCTGCGACTGACACTGGCAATACTCGCCGGCATCGTTGTGGTTGCTCTACTGCTCAAGGAAACACTCGTTAGCCCTGGCGCCGCCGGTCTCTTGCTCGCACTTTTCTGCCTTGCCGTGTTGGCTGAAGCCATATTGCGTGAGGCACGGAGTCGGCGGAAGTAACGGTGCGCCATCAATATTGCGATAAATTGGGCACTTCGCAAACCGGGCGTAATGCGTTAGGCGCAGTCTCTGACAGCTCTTGATCCGGACGCCGCGCATGCCGCACTCGCTTGACCAGATACTACCATCGCTCGAGGCCCTTGGGATCTGGTCCTACTGGATTATTGGCCTGGCTTCGCTGCTTGAGGCCTATTTCGCCACGGGTGTCTTTATCCCGGGAACGCTGGTCGTGGATGCAGGGGGAATCCTCGTCCAGCAGGGTGTGATTGACTTCTTCGACCTCGTCTGGTTCGTCGCCATCGGTTCGATCATCGGCGGAGAGATCGGTTATTGGACGGGCATTCTCGCACGCCGTGGACTGAATCGGCGCTGGGATCCGGAACAGTCGCCAAGCTATCAGAAAGCGGAACGGCTGTTTCGTCGGCACGGGGGGATGGCCCTAGTGATGGGGCGATTTCTTGGGCCGGTGTCAGGCTTGGTCCCATTCGTCGCAAGCGTCGCGGGCATGAATCGACGACGATTCGTGATCTGGAATATCGTGAGTGGATTCCCCTATGCGCTGGGCCATGTCGCGCTTGGATATTTCCTTGGCGATGTCATCACTTCGATCGGACCTGCAGCCACGCGGCTAACTCTGTTTGCCATAGCAATTCTGGCGATTCTGGCAATCCTTTGGTGGCTGATTGTCCGCATCGAACGCCTGTTGCCCTTTGCCTGGTCGATCCTGCAGTCGATCGGAGGCGCAATTGCCGAGAACCCCGACATACAGGCCTGGGCCGGGCGGCATCCTCGCATTTCACGGTTCATCGCCCATCGCTTTGATCGGTCAAGCTTCTACGGTCTACCGGCAACCCTCCTTGCGGCCGCGTTCGTTTATGTCCTGTTTATCTGGGTAGGCTCGGTTTTCGATTTCCTGATGGCCGACCCGATCGTTCTGGCGGATACGAGGCTGGCGAACCTGATTCACGCCTTCTGGTCACCGAGCCTGCTAAGATTTTTCGCGCATGTGACGGCTCTCGGAGACTGGCGAGTGATTGGGGCGGTCGCTGCTGCTGCCCTGTCCTGGCTCTGGATCAATCGGCGACCCGACCTGATGCTGGGGCTCGTTGTATCAATTACAGGAAACGTGCTGACCGTGGCCTTTCTCAAGGTGATCTTTCATCGCCCCCGGCCCGACCTTGCCTATTTCATCGAAACCTCGGGCAGCTTTCCCTCGGGTCACGCGGCGATCTCCGCGGCATTCTACGCGATGCTGTTCTACATCACCTGGCGGCTCGGGCGGCTGGGACCGATCATGGCGGCACTATTGGCCGCAACCGTCGCCTTTGTCATTGGGCTCAGCCGGATCTATCTGATCGAGCACTACCTGACGGATGTCCTGAACGGTTGGCTGGTGGGCACAATGTGGCTGGTCATCGGAATAGCGGTGGCCGAATGGTGGCGCGAAACGCGGGCCGCACATAAAAAACCAATACCCGGCGCCCTTCGCATCTCCGCCATTTCATTGTCAGTTCTTTTCGTGACGTTCGCCCTTTGGCAAGTCAGCACATATGACAAGGCACTAAACATCCCGAGCCAGAATATCGCTGATCAGGTCGTCACAGACATTCCTGCCCTTTTCGCCACCGCAAGGGCCCCGTCCGAGACCGAGTCCGTGATCGGGTCACCCTTGGAGCCAATCAATGTGATCATTCTTTCGCGAGATCAGGCTACACTCGATACCGCCATGAAACAGGCCGGGTGGACAATAGCAGAAAAGCCAACGATCACCTCGCTTGCACACGCCGCCTGGGCAGCATTGTTGAATGCCCAGGATGATAGGGCGCCCGTGACACCCTATTTCTGGCGTAACATGCCGAATGACGTCGCTTATCAGAAAGCCACCGATGACCAGACCTTGCGAAAGAGACACCACGTGCGGGTCTGGCGCACATCGTTCGTGACACCCCAAGGCCTGCGTGTCTTCGTCGCCGCGGCAAGTTTCGACGACGGCCTGGATTGGCAGCTCCTACACCACATTGACCCGAATATCGATGCTGAACGCGACACGCTGACGTCCGACCTGACCGGGGCAGGTGCCGTTGCGAAGCAAGACCGCTTCCAGATATCTTCGCCTCGACTGGGCGCCTCGGTTGCCGGCGATCCCTGGTTTACGGACGGGAAAGCGGTTCTCGTTGTTCTGAAGTGAGCTTTCACGAGCGCGGGTAAAGCCATGTCGGAATGCGGAGCGCATTGACAACCAGGTCGGCAAATCGCACCAAAGCGCGGCGGGCGGACTTCCAAACGTGACGCCGCGAAAACCGCCCAATGACCCAAGCGCCAATAAGTGCGATAATGAGGGAACCTGCCATATCAAGCGGCCAATGGATACCCACATAAATACGCGCCCAAGCAACAATGACAGCTGCGAGTAAGGCAATCCCGGACCAGAACCGCGCTGCGCCCGCTTGGATCAACCCGAAGGCAATTGCGAACAGAACAGTGGCATGATCGCTGGGAAAGGAGGTTTCCGCTGCGTGTGGAAGAAGCTGATGGCCGACACCCAATTCGAACGGACGCGGATGATACCAGGAGGCTGCAATAGCAAAGTTGACCAAGAGCGCCAAGACCGCTGTGGCAAGCGCATCAATCAACCGCTCACGCGCAAGACTGCCGCCCCGCACCCATCCTATCACCAACCCGCCAATGAGCACATAAATCAACCAGTTCGCCGAAAACTGTGCGGCGGCAACAAGCAATGCCGGTGGATTCGCCGACGCATTCACCAACTGGAAAATCTCAAGATTGGGACCGATCATCGTAACCGTTGTCCTGCCCCCACCTTCTCAAAGCTGGCGTGATTTGTGACTCTCCCACGTGAAGTCTTTTTCGGGAGGTTCTCCATGGAGCAGTCAACAGAGTTTCTCATTGGTCAGGAGGTTGTTCTGGATGCCAAGGGACGCCGGCGGTGGCCGGATGAGTTGACGGCGCGGATTGTGGCCGAGACGCTGGAGCCGGGGGCGACCGTGAATGCGGTTGCGCGGCGGTATGATCTGCGGCCGAACCATCTGTC
>WFQE01000230.1 GCA_015487165.1 Paracoccaceae bacterium
AGGTGCTGCAGACCTCAATGCGCGAGCACCAGAAATTCTTTTCGGTGCGCAACCCGTCGTCGGGGCGGATCGAGAAATTCATCACCGTTGCCAACCGCGAAACCGCCGATCATGGCGCGGCCATTCTGGCGGGCAACCGGAAGGTGCTGTTCGCGCGCCTGTCGGATGCGAAATTCTTTTGGGAAAACGACCTGCGGGCGGTGCGCGAGACGGGGCTCGAGGGCATGGCGGCCAAGCTGGCCGATGTCACCTTTCACCGCAAGCTGGGCAGCCAGGCCGAGCGCATCAACCGCATTGCCGCGCTGGCGCGCGAAATCGCCCCCCTGGTCGGGGCCGATGCCGACATGGCCGAACAGGCGGCCCGTGTGGCCAAGGCCGACCTTGCCAGCGAGATGGTCTATGAATTCCCCGAACTTCAGGGCGTGATGGGCCGCTATTACGCAATGGCCGCGGGCCTGCCCGAAGAGGTGGCACAGGCCTGTCAGGAACACTACGCGCCGCTTGGCCCCGCGGATGCAGTGCCCGCCGCGCCCGTGTCGATGGCGGTCGCGCTGGCCGACAAGATCGACATGCTGACGGGATTCTGGGCGATCGACGAGAAACCCACGGGCAGCAAAGACCCGTTCGCCCTGCGCCGCGCCGCGCTGGGGGTGATCCGGATTGTGCTGGAAAACGATGTCAGGGCCGGGCTGAAGGCGCTGTTTGCCAAGGGGTATGATGGGGCTGATGGCGACAACCTCCTTTCCTTCTTCCACGACCGCCTCAAGGTTCACCTGCGCGCCCAGGGCATCCGCCATGACGTGATCGATGCCTGCCTTGCCATGCCCGGCAATGACGATCTGGTGCTGCTGGTCAAGCGGGCCGAGGCGCTGGGGGAATTCCTGAAAACCGACGACGGTGAAAACCTGTTGCAGGGCTTTCGCCGCGCCAACAACATCCTGCGTCAGGCCGAGGAAAAGGACGGTGTGTCCTATGAGGGCGCGCCAGATGTGAAATACGCCGTCGATGACAGCGAACGCGCCCTGTTTGCCGCGCTCGACAATGCCGAGGCCACCATCCGCCCGGCGCTCGAGGCCGAGGATTTCGCTGCCGCCATGTCGGCCATGGCCGCCCTGCGCGCGCCAATCGACGCGTTTTTCGAATCCGTTCAGGTCAATACCGACAACGCCATCGTGCGGCGCAACCGGCTGTGCCTGCTGAACCGCATCCGCGAGGTCATGGGCCGCGTCGCCCGTTTCGACGTGATCGAGGGCTGATCCCCTTTCACATGACGTCCCGGCGCGGCGTGCAATTGTGGATTGCCGGGTGCGGTCTGCCTGCCTAAGACTGGGCTGATGAACACCCTGTCCGCACCCATGCCCTGGAGAGGCCATTTCAAGGCGACCCTGACATTGGGCTTGCCCATCATCGGCGCGCATCTGGCGCAGCTGGCGGTGGGCATGACCGATACCGTCATGGTGGGCTGGTATGGGGTGACACAGCTGGCGGCGGTGACGCTGGCGACCTCGGTGTTCTTCATCTTCTTCATCGTGGGGTCGGGCTTTGCCATGGCGGTCATGCCGATGGTGGCCACGGCCAGCGGCGAGGGCGATGAACGCCAGGTGCGCCGCATCACCCGCATGGGGCTGTGGATCTCGCTGGTCTATTGCGCGCTGTTGATGCCGGTTCTGTGGAATTATCAGGCCTTGATGCTGCTCATGGGTCAGAAAGCCGAGATCGCCGCGCTGGGGCAGGATTACATGCGCATCGCCCAATGGGGCATGATCCCGATGATGCTGGTCATGGTGCTGAAAAGCATGCTGTCGGCGCTGGAGCGGCCCAACTGGGTGTTGTGGGGCACCATCATCGGGGCGCTGGCCAACGCGCTGTTCGACTGGGTGCTGATCTTTGGCCATTGGGGCGCGCCCGAGCTGGGGGTGCGCGGCGCGGCGATTGCCTCGGTCGGGACATCGACCATCGTGTTTCTGGTGCTGGCCGCCTATACCACCCTGCAGCGCGATCTGTCGCGCTTCACGATCTTTTCCCGCCTGTGGCGCCCGGACTGGCCCGCCTTTGCCGAGGTGTTTCGCCTTGGCTGGCCGATCGGCCTGACCATGCTGGCCGAGGTCGGGCTGTTTTCGGCATCCGCCCTGATGATGGGCTGGCTGGGCACGCGCGAGCTGGCGACCCACGGCATCGTCATCCAGATCGCCACCTTTTCCTTCATGATCTATCTGGGGCTGGCCAATGTGGCGACCATTCGGGTTGGGCGCGCATTGGGGCGGCGTGACGGCAGCGGGCTGTGGCGCGCGGCGATGATGGTGACCATGTTGCAGCTGGGCCTGTCGGCCGTGTTCAGCATGGTCTTTCTGCTGGCGCCCGAACCGCTGATCCGGCTGTTTCTGGACAGCGACAAGCCCGCCAGTGCCGAGATCGTCGCCTATGGTCGCGGCCTGCTGGTGCTGGCGGCGCTGTTTCAGGTCTTTGACGGGTTGCAGGTGGTCTATCTGTGGATATTGCGCGGGCTCAAGGATACGCGGGTGCCCATGATCGGGGCGGTTGTCGCCTATTGGGCGGTGGGTGTGGCGGCGTCCTACGGGCTTGCCTTCAGATTGGGGTTCGGGGGCTATGGCGTCTGGGCCGGGCTGGTGATCGGGCTGTCGCTGGCCAGTGTGTTCATGGTGCTGCGGTTTTTCGCCATTTACCGGCGGGCCATGGCTGGCTTCCAGGGGTGATTTGGCCCGCCGTTTTCGGGGGCTGCCGGGCGCTTTTCCTTGCGAAGGGGGCGCAGTTTGCTACAGAGGAAGCCATGAAGGCATATGGTCCATTCTTGTGGCGCGTGCTGGCCCTGCTTGCCCTTGCGCTGGCCCCCATGTCGCGCCCGTCCCAGGCCGCGGAAACTGCGCTTGTGGCGGTGGCCGCCAATTTCGCCGAGACGGCCCAACGTCTGGCCGGCCTGTTCACGGCCAGAACGGGCGAAGATATCGTGATTACCGTGGGCTCTACGGGCAAGCTGTATGCGCAGATCATCAATGGCGCGCCCTATGATGTGTTGCTGGCCGCCGATCAAAGGCGCCCGAGGTTGCTGGTCGAGGGGGGGCACGGGGTCGGGGGAACGCGCTTTACCTATGCCGAAGGGCGTCTGAGCCTGTGGACCCCACAGCCCGACGGCATCCCCGCAGGTGGCGGGATTGCGGTGCTTGCGCGTGGACAGTTTCGTCATCTGGCCATCGCCAACCCCAAGCTTGCGCCTTACGGGCTGGCCGCGAAACAGGCGCTGGAACATCTTGGCCTGTGGCAGAAGATGCAGCCGCGCCTTGTCATGGGGCAGAATGTGGGCCAGGCCTTTTCGATGGTGGCGACCGGCAATGCCGAGCTGGGGATCATTGCCCGCGCGCAGGTGCTTTCGCCGCGCAATGGGCAGCCGGGCAGCCGCTGGGACATCCCCGAGCATACGCATGACCCCATATTGCAGGATGCAGTGCTGCTGCGCCACGGGCAGAACAACAAGGCGGCGCGCGATTTTCTGGCCTATCTGAGCAGCGACGAGGCCCGCGCGCTGATCGCCGCGTCCGGCTATGGGGCGGGCAAATCCGGGGCGGACAAATGATCGCGGCGCTTGATCTTGCCCCCATCTGGCTGACGCTGCGGCTGGCGGCGACAAGCACCCTGTTGCTGATGCTCCTGGGCACGCCGCTGGCCTGGTGGCTGGCGCATACGCCTTCGCGCATGAAATCGCTGGTCGAGGCGGTCACGGCCTTGCCGCTGGTGCTGCCGCCGACGGTGCTGGGCTTTTACCTCTTGATCCTTCTCAGCCCCGACAGCACCATCGGTGGCGCCTGGGTTTCGCTGACCGGCGACAATCTGACCTTTTCGTTTTCCGGGCTGGTGATTGCGACGATGATCTATTCGCTGCCCTTTGCGGTGCAGCCCCTTCAGGCCGCGTTCGAGGCTGTCGGCCGCGCCCCGCTCGAAGCCGCGGCCAGTTTGCGCGCGCCCCCCCGGGATGCCTTTCTGACCGTTGCCTCACCCCTTGCGCTGCGGGGCTATCTGACCGCCCTGGTGCTGAGCTTTGCCCATGCAATCGGTGAATTTGGCGTGGTGCTGATGGTGGGTGGCAATATCCCGGGCCGCACCAAGGTGATCTCGATCGCGATATACGAGCATGTCGAGACGCTGGAATATACGCAGGCGCACGCGCTTTCGGCCCTGCTGCTGGTGTTTTCCTTTGTGGTTCTGGCGCTGGTCTATACGATCAACCGGCGCTTTCCCGTTGCGGCGGGCTAGGCCATGGCGACGCTGGAAATCGACATTCGCCTTGGCCTGCCGGATTTTACGCTGGAGGTCGCCCACAGCTTTGCCCTGAAGGGCATCACCGCGCTGTTTGGCCCTTCGGGGTGCGGCAAGTCCACCCTGCTGCGTGTGATTGCCGGGTTCGAGCGCGGTGCGAGCGGGCGCGTCGCCCTCGGCGGCGAGGTCTGGCAGGACAGGCGCCGCTTTGTGCTGCCCCATCGCCGTGGCGTGGGCTATGTCTTTCAGGATACCCGGCTTTTTGCGCATCTCGATGTCGCCGGAAACCTGCGCTATGCCGAGCGCCGGGCGCCACTGGGCGGTATCGCGCGCAGTGACGTGATCGAGGCGCTTGATCTTGGCCCGCTGCTGCGCCGCCGCCCCGTCCGCCTGTCGGGCGGGGAACGCCAGCGTGTTGCCATCGGGCGCACCCTGCTCAGCCATCCGCGCCTGCTGCTGATGGACGAGCCGCTTGCGGCACTGGACGGCCACCGCAAGCATGATCTGATGCCCTATATTGCGCGCCTTCCGGGGGCGTTTGGCGTGCCGATTCTTTATGTCACCCATTCCATCGACGAGGTCACCCGGCTGGCCGACGATATCGTGGCCCTGTCCGAAGGCCGGCTTCTGGCCGCCGGCGAGGTGGCGGCAACACTGGAACGCCTCGACCTGCCGCCGGTTTCGGGCAGGTTCGAGGCGGGCAGCCTGATACAGGCGCGGGTCAAGGGGGTTGACCGGAAGTTCATGCTGACGCTGCTGGATGTTGCCGGGCAGGAAATGGTCATGCCGGGCATGGCCGTGCCCGAGGGCGCCGATCTGCGGCTGCGGGTGCGGGCGCGCGACGTGTCGCTGGCGCGGCGCCGACCCGAGGAGATCAGCATTCGCAACATTCTGGCCGGGCGGGTTGCGGAAATCGCGTCCGAGCCGACAACCGCCTTTGCCGAGGTGCTGGTCGATATCGGTGGCGGGCAACATCTGCGCGCCCGCCTGACCCGCGCGTCGGTGTCGGATCTTGACCTGGCGCCGGGGGCCGAGGTCTTTGTCCTGGTCAAGTCGGTCGCCTTTGACCGCCGTGCCCTGCCGCGCGAGGCTGATCCCGGCCAGGCGGGGGCGCCGCATGGGGCGCGGCAAGGGGATTGAAATACGCGCCCGGCCGCTTCACAGTAGCAGGGGCAAGGAACGGCAACAGGCAGAGGGATGATGACCTATCTTTCGATTGAAATGACGATCGCCCTTGGCGCGGCGTTCGCGCAGGTGTTGCTATGGCTGTATGTCGAACTCAGGACGATCATCCTGCAAGGGCGCGAGGGCGGCAGCACGGACGCGCCGGACAGCTGGGCAGCGCGACATGCCGAGAACCAGTCGGAACAGTTCCAGATGCCGCTGCTGTTGCTTTCGGCGGTGGCTTTTGCCGCGATCTTTGACGCGGCATCCATGCCTTTCGCGCTGTCCTGCCTGGCCTATGTGGTGTCCCGTGTGCTGCATCGCATCGTTCACCTGCAGGGGGACAGCCCGCGCACCATGCGGCAGGTTCGCGCGACCGGGCTGGTGCTGATGGCGCTGATCTGGGTGTTTCTTGGCGTTGCGCTTGTGGGGCAGCCCTGACCGATGCGCTGCGAGTGTTCCCCGACAGCGGCCCGGCCGCGGGGCCTGCCTGGGCGCGCCGACAGGGGGCATGACGCCAGGCATTCGCGCCGCGGGGCTGTTCGATGACCCCGGCGGCCCGCATTTCCGCCTGCATCGAGATCCTTGACCGCATCCAGCAGGGCCAGCCGGCCGAACAGGTGCTGACGCGCTGGGCGCGGGGCAATCGCTATGCCGGGTCGCGCGATCGGGCGGCAATCAGGGATCTTGTCTTTGACGTGTTGCGAAAGCGCCGTTCCTGTGCCG
>WFQE01000231.1 GCA_015487165.1 Paracoccaceae bacterium
ATCCGATCTTTGACTGGATGTTCACGACGGGCCAGTTCCCGGCCGAGCATCTGATCCGCTTTGCAACCTACCCCTTCGTGCATCTGGGGTTTGGGCATGCTGTCTTTGCCGTGGTGCTGGTGCTGGCCATCGGCAAGATGGTGGCCGAGGCCTATTCGCAGCTTGCCTTTGTCGTGATCTTTTTTGCCAGCACCCTTGCGGGGGCGCTGGCATATGGGGTGTTTCTGACCAGCAACCAGCCGCTTGTGGGGGGCTATCCCCCGGCCTATGGGCTGATCGGCGGGATGAGCTTCATGCTGTGGGTCAAGGCGCGTGTCGAGGGCAGCAACCAGTGGCGGGCGTTTTCGCTGATCGCGTTTCTGATGGGCATACAGATATTCTTCAAGCTGGTCTTTGGCGGGGCCAATGACTGGGTTGCCGATCTTGCGGGCTTCGTGACGGGGTTCGTGCTGTCGGTATTTCTGGCGCCCGGCGGTGCGGGGCGCGTGATCGAGCTGCTGGAGCGTGTGCGGCGGCGTTAGGCGGCAGGGGGCGCTGCCCCCGTCGCGCGGGCGCGCCCCCCCCGGAGTATTTGGGCAAAGAAGAAGCTATCCGCGTCTGAGCGCACGCCGCAGCTGGGCGCGGTCGATGGCGCCGGTGAGCAGGGCAGAGATGGCGTAGATCGCGACACCCCCGCCCACCAGCAGAAGCAGCGCGCCATAGCGCAGCCCGGCCTCGGTCAGCCACGGGGTCAGCCAGGATGACATCAGCCACAGAGCGGCGCCCATGATGGCCGATGACAGCAGGATGCGCGGCAGCACGCGTTTCAGGCGGCTGTCGATGCGCGCGGCGTCGCCCATCTGGCGCGAGCCGCGCCACAGCAGCAGCACCATGGCCCAGCCCGCAACCGTGGTGCCGATGGCCGAGGCGAGAAAGCCGACGAGCCCCATCAGGCCGATGGCCAGTGCCGCGTTGACGATCATCGCCACCACCGCATAGCGGAACGGGCTGCGTGTGTCTTCGCGGGCGAAATACAGCGGTTGCAGCACCTTTTGCAGCACGAATGACGGCAGGCCCAGCCCGTATATGGCCAGCGCGCTTGCGGTCATGGTGGCATCGTGGGAGTCAAAGGCCCCGCGCATGAACAGCACCGAAACCAGAGGCGCCGGGATCACCACCAGCGCGACCGCCGCCGGCAGGGTCAGGGCAAGGGAAAATTCTGCTGCGCGGTTGACGGCATCGCGCCCGCCCACATCGTCGCCCGCGCGCAGCTTGCGGGAAAGATCGGGCAGCAGCACCACCCCGATGGCAATGCCCACCACCCCCAGCGGCAGCTGATACAGCCGGTCGGCATAGTTCAGCCAGGCAATGGCGCCGTCAAAGAAGCTGGCGACCTGCCGGCCCACCAGCAGGTTGACCTGCACGACGCCGCCGGCAAGGGCAGCGGGTGCGGCGATGGTGGCGAGGCGTTTCAGTTCTGGCGTCAGGCGCGGGCGGCGCGGGCGCAGCACCAGCCCCTCGCGCGCCGCCGCCCACCACACCAGCGCCAGCTGCGCGATGCCGGCAAGCGGCACGGTCCAGACCAGTGTCGTGCCGATATCCCAGCCAAGCAGCGCCGCCAGCCCCATCCCCGCAATGAACAGAACGTTCAGCAGCACCGGCGCCGCCGCGGCGACCCAGAACCGGCCCATGGCGTTCAGCGCGCCGGAAATCAGCGCCGCCAGCGAGATGAACAGGATATAGGGAAAAGCGATACGCCCGAAATGCACGGCCAGATCGAAACGGTTGTCCTGGGTGAACCCGCTGGCCATGGCCAGTACCAGCCAGGGCATGAACAGCTGCGCCAGCAGCGTCAGCACCAGCAGGATCGTCATCAGCCCCGACAGCGCGTCGCGGGCAAATTCACCGGCATCTTCGCCTGCCTCCAGCTTTTTGGAAAACATCGGCACGAAGGCCATGTTGAAGGCGCCTTCGGCAAAGAAGCGGCGGAACATGTTGGGCAGGGAAAAGGCGATCAGAAAGGCCTCGGCCACGGGGCCTGCGCCCAGAAAGGCCGCAATCATGATGTCGCGGGCAAAGCCCATGACGCGGCTGAGCAATGTCCAGCCGCCCACCGTGAAGAACCCCGAGATCAGGCGGATCGGGCGGCTCATGGGGCCATGGCCCCCTTGGCGCCGCGCTCGATGGCCTCGATCAGGCGTCGTTTCAGGGTTTCGCGCTTGTGTTTCGAATGCAGTTTGAGGCCGAACATGTCTTTCACATAGAACACGTCCACCGCCTGCACGCCATAGGTCGCGATCACGGCGCTGGCGATATAGATGTTGTTGGCGCTGATGGTGCGCGTCAGGTCATAAAGCAGGCCGGGGCGGTCGCGGGTATCGACCTCGATGATGGTGTAGATCTCGGATCCTTCATTGTCGAAGGTGATCTCGGTCGGGACGATGAAATCGCGCTCGCGTTTCTTGATCTTGTCGCGCGCCTTGAGCGCGTCGCGCGCGATGACCTCGCCCCGCAGCGCCTTGGCGACCATGGTTTCAAGGCGCTTGAGGCGGGATTTCTCGTAAGGGCGGCCGCGGCTGTCCTGCAACCAGAACACGGCGGTCGCAAAGCCGTCGGACGAGGTATAGGTCTTGGCGTCCACCACATTGGCCCCGACCAGCGCCAGCGCCCCGGCGAGACGCGAAAAGATGCC
Organism: Paracoccaceae bacterium; assembly: GCA_015487165.1. GTDB lineage: Bacteria > Pseudomonadota > Alphaproteobacteria > Rhodobacterales > Rhodobacteraceae > UBA5972. Next base: position 2,672 of record WFQE01000231.1, read on the forward strand.
GGGGTGGTCTTCCAGCGCGAAACAGGCGCGGGTGGCGTCGCGGGTTGTATCCTGCTTGAAATCGGTCAGGATCTCGCCCGGTTTCAGGCGGTCCAGCAGATGGGCGAAAATGACCTGCGTTTCGGTATCGAGCCCCTGCCAGTACGGGTCGTAATGACGTTCGAGTTCGGCCAGCACCTTTTCGGGGGGCCATTTCTTCATGGCGGCGCAAAAGGCATTGCGTGCCTCGTCAATGCGGCGCGCCCGTGTGGTTGCGTCGTCGATGCCGCTGGTCAGCGCCTCGCGGGTGGAATGATAGAGGTCGCGCAGCAGCTGGGCCTTCCAGTTGTTCCACACGCCGGGGCCGACGCCGCGTATGTCGCACACCGTCAGCACTGTCAGCAGCTTGAGGCGCGTGCGGCTTTGCACCGCGCGGGCGAAATCGCGCACGGTGCGGGGGTCGGACAGGTCGCGCTTTTGCGCCACGTCCGACATCAGAAGGTGGTTCAGCACCAGCCATTCCACAGCATCGGTTTCGGCCTCGTCCAGCCCCAGCCGCGGGCAGAGGGTGCGGGCGATTTCCGCGCCCTTGACGGAATGATCTTCCTTGCGTCCCTTGGCGATGTCGTGCAGCAGCAGCGCCACATAAAGAACCCTTCGGTTGACGCCCTTTTTCAGGATGCCCGAGGCAACCGGCAGGTCTTCGACAAGGTCGCCATGTTCGATCTGGCTGAGGGTCGAGATGCACTGGATCGTGTGTTCGTCCACCGTGTAGTGGTGATACATGTTGAACTGCATCATGGCGACGATGTTCTGGAATTCGGGGATGAAGGCGCCCAGAACGCCCAGCTCGTTCATCCGGCGCAGGCCGCGTTCGGGATTGCCGTGGTCAAGCAGCATGTCGAGGAATATGCGGTTGGCCTCGGGGTTGGCGCGCATGTCGTCGTCGATCAGGTGCAGATTGGCCGCCACAAGGCGCATCACGTCGGGGTGCAGCAGATAGCGGGTGCGCAGACCTTCTTCGAACACGCGCAGCAGGTTCAGCGGGTCGGACAGGAATTCCTGTTCGTCGGTGATGGTCAGGCGGCCCTGTTCCAGCGTGTAGCCCGGCGACAGGCGGGTCCGCAGGCGCCTGCCGGCGCGTGACAGCATCTCGCCCATGCGGGGCTGGCGCTTGACGTGGCGCGCCTCGAGCGCGGTCAGGAAGATGCGGGTCAGCTCGCCCACGCGGGTGGCGTGGCGGAAATAGTCCTGCATGAAATGTTCGACGGCGCGCCGGCCGTCATGGTCGCGATAGCCCAGGATCTCGGCGATCTCGACCTCGGCGTCAAAGGTCATCTGTTCGGTGGCCCGCCCCGAGATCAGATGCAGATGACAGCGCACCGTCCAAAGGAATTCTTCGGCGCGTTCAAAGATTTCGTATTCGGCGGCGCTGAACATGCCAAGGCTCACCAACTCGCGCGGGTGGCGGACGCGGTGCAGATATTTGGCGATCCAGAACAGCGACTGCAGATCGCGCAGGCCGCCCTTGCCCTCTTTCACATTGGGTTCGACCATGTAACGCTGGCCGCCCTGCTGCTTGTGGCGCTGGGCGCGTTCTTCCAGCTTGGCCTCGATGAATTCGGGGCCGGTATCCTTGAACAGGTGGTTCCACAGCTTGTCGTCAAGCTCGTCCGCCAATGCCGGGTCGCCGCCAAGAAAGCGGGATTCCAGCAGCGCCGTGCGGATGGTGAAATCTTCGCGCCCCAGGCGGATGCAATCGCCGGGGCTGCGGGTGGCGTGGCCGATCTTGAGGCGCATGTCCCACAGGATGTAGAGCATGGTTTCGATCACCGTTTCCACCCAGGGTGCGCGCTTGTGCGGCACGAGGAACAGCAGGTCTATATCGGAATAGGGGGCCATTTCGGCGCGCCCGTATCCGCCTACGGCCAGCACTGCCAGACGCTCGGCCGCGGTGGGGTTGGGCTTGGGGTGGATATGGGTGGTGGCGATGCGCAGCACTTCGCGCACCATGCCGTCAGTAAGGTAGGTATAGGAACGGATCGCCTTGCGGGTGTCACGCGGGGCCGCGCGCAGGGCGTCGGAGACGGCATCAAAGCCCGCGCGCCACGCCTGCCCGAGATGGCGCACCGCGACCGCCCGCCGGTCCTGCGGGCTTTCGGCATTGGCCATTTCCGCGTCGATGGCGGCGGCGACGGCTTTGGCGTGGAAAATGCTGTCGGCAGGGCAGATCAGCTGCGTGAAATCGGGCGCGTCCGCGCGATCCTTCACGAGATCAGAATCCGACGGAGGCAAAGCTTCCGGGTGCAGGGTCAATGACTTCCACCTTCTTGTTGCGGATCTCGACCACCGCCATGGCACGCTCATTGGTGCCATCGGGCAGAAGGCGGAACACCCCGTTCACCCCGGCAAAACCCGCCGGTTGGGTCAGGTTGCCGCGCGACAGGGCATTGGGCTTGCCAGACGAGATCAGCGCGCCGATGGCGGCCACCGCATCATAGGCGATCCCAGCCAGAGGATGCGGCGGGCGGCCGAATGCCTGTGCATAGCGGTCACGGAAGGCGCCGCTGAGTGCGGGATCCGGAAGCGCGAACCAGCCGCCCTGCAATCCGCGCAGCGAAAGCGTTTGGGTGGGGATGTCCCAGCGGGTCAGGCCCATGAACTTGATCTTTTTCGGATCAACCCCGTTTTCCGGCAGCAGCTGCGCCAGAATCGGCAGGGCGCCCGCTGTGCTCGAGGCAAAGACGATGGCGTTGGTGTCGGTTTCCTTTACCTGTGTCGCGATTTCCTTGACCGCATCGATCACGCCCTGTTGGGAAAACTTGTAGGATGCCGCGCCTGTAAATGTGGCGCCGGTCTCGGCCACCGCCGTTTCGACGGCCTTGCGCCCAATCTGGCCGGACAGGTTGTCGGCATGGACGACCATGACCCGGTCGAATCCCTGGGTCTTGGCGTAGCTGATCAGACGTTTGGCGGTATTCCTGAAGGTATGGCCCAGAACAAAGACATTGCCGCCCGCAATCTGAGGGTTGTTGGAAAAGGAAAGAACCGTGATCCCGCGTGCCGCCACGGCCTTGCCGGCGGCATTCGCGGCGCTGGCATAGACCGGCCCGATGACGATCTTGGCGCCTTCATTGGCGGCCTTCGTTGCCGCCGCCGCCGCGCCCTCGGGCGTGCCCTTGGTCGGATAGACCCTGAGATCGACCTTGGCGCCGTCCAGATCGTTTACCGCAAGCTGCGCGGCGTTTTGCAGACTGGTGGCCAGCACGTCATTGTTGGGATCGCCCGACTCGAACGGAACCAGCAGCGCAACCGGCACCGTGGCGCCGCTGTTCAGCAAGGGGCCGGTGCCGACGACATCCTGACAGGACGCCAGAAAAACAGAGGCAAGGGCGAGAACGAGCAGCCGGACAGGCCGCAGAATTCGCGGAAGAACATATGACATTATGGACGTGCTCCTATTTCTCTGGCCAGCCGAGTCCCGATTGTGGCAAAACCTAAAGAAACCCGTCGCGCAAGTAAACGACCAGAGTTGCCGTTGGAGGAAAGTTGACAGATCGAGAACAATCTCTTGAGGCGGGGCTGTATTTCGTGGCCACACCCATCGGGGCCGCGCGCGACATCACCCTGCGCGGGCTGGATATCCTGCGCCAGGCCGACGTGCTGGCGGCCGAGGATACACGCAACACCCGAAGGCTGCTGGACATCCACGGCATCGCGCTGGAGGGGCGCAAGCTGATCGCCTATCACGATCATAACGGCCCGAAGGTGCGGCCGAGGCTGATCGGCATGATCCGCGAGGGGCTGTCGGTGGCCTATGTTTCGGATGCGGGCACCCCGCTTGTGGCCGATCCCGGCTATGCGCTTGCGCGTGCGGCAACGGAGGCGGGGTTCAAGGTGGTGGCCGCGCCGGGGGCTTCTGCGGTTCTGGCGGCACTGACCGTTGCCGGGTTGCCGACCGACCGGTTCTTGTTTGCGGGATTCCTGCCGCCAAGGCAGGGGGCAAGAAAGGCATTGCTGGAAAGCCTCGAATCCGTGCCGGCAACGCTGGTGTTTTTCGAAAGCCCGAAACGCGTCGGCAAGACGCTGGACCTCATGGCGCAGGTTCTGGGCCCGGAACGGGAAGCGGCGCTTTGTCGTGAACTGACCAAGAAATTCGAGGAAACCGTCCGCGGGACACTGGGCGAACTGGCTGAACGCTATGCACAAACCCCTCCGCGCGGTGAGGTGGTGCTGCTGGTCGGCCCGCCGGTTGCGCGCGAGGCGGATGACGGGGATATCCGGCAGGCCGTGCGCGAAGCAATCGAACAGGGTGCCAGCCGTCGGGATGCAGTTGATCGGGTCGCACGGGATATGGGGGTACCGCGCCGGCGCGTCTATGCGCTGGCGCTTGAAGGCAAGGAATAGCCGCAGGCGGGCGAATAAGGAAAAAATTAGCGTTTCATGTGCAATCCTTCCGAAAATGGAATCGGAAGGAAAACCAATGGGCGGACAGCTTGCGTATCATGATGGTCTGAATGCCGAGGAATCGGTGGCAAGGCACTACCACGCTGCAGGGCATGACATCCTGGCCCGACGCTGGCGAAGCCGCGCAGGTGAAATCGACCTGATCACCCGCAAGGATGGCAATGTCATCTTTGTCGAGGTCAAGAAAAGCCGCAATTTTGCCCGCGCAGCCGAATCGCTGCGCCCTCGGCAGATCGCACGCATCTACGCTTCGGCCGAGGCTTTTCTTGGGGGCGAACCCGACGGGCTGAACACCGCGGCCCGTTTCGATGTCGCACTTGTGAATGCCAAAGGTGAAATCAGCATCCTGGAAAATGCCATTTGCGCATGACCGCCGGTTGAATCCGCGCCCCGCATGGTTCAGACAGGGCCTGTGTTTCAACAGATGAGGACAGGCTCATGGCGCTGCGGGTGGCGATCCAGATGGATCCGATCGAGCTGATCGATATCAATGCGGACAGTACCTTTCGAATTGCCGAAGAGGCGCAGCTGCGCGGGCACGAGTTGTTCTATTTCACGCCCGACATGCTGGCCTTTCAGGAAGGGCGCGTGACCGCCAGGGGATGGCCGCTGACAGTGCGGCGCGAGGTGGGAAACCATTTCTCGCTGGGTGAAAGGCAGGAAATCGATCTTGCCGACTGGGATGTCGTGTGGTTGCGCCAGGATCCGCCTTTCGACATGGCCTATATCACCACGACGCATCTGCTCGAGATGATCCACCCTGACACATTGGTCGTGAATGATCCGGTCTGGGTGCGCAACTATCCCGAAAAACTGTTGGTTCTGCAGTTTCCCGATCTGACCCCGCCCACGACCATCGCGCGCGATATCGAGACCCTGCGCGAATTCCGCGCGCGCCACGGCGACATCATCCTCAAGCCGCTTTACGGCAATGGCGGGGCCGGGGTGTTCAAGCTTGACCCTAATGACGGCAATTTCAACGCCCTGCACGAGATGTTTTCGGGCCTCAGCCGCGAACCCCTGATCGCCCAGAAATTCCTGCGCGATGTGGAACAGGGCGACAAGCGGATCATTCTGGTTGACGGCAAGCCCGTCGGCGGCATCAACCGTGTGCCCGCCAAGGGCGAGACGCGTTCGAACATGCATGTGGGAGGCACGGCAGAAAAGACCGCGCTGACCGAGCGAGAGCGAGAGATCTGTGACCGCATCGGGCCCCTTCTGCAGGAAAAGGGCCTGATCTTTGTCGGCATCGACGTGATCGGCGGGATGCTGACCGAAATCAACGTGACCTCACCCACCGGCATTCAGGAACTTGAACGTTTTGACGACATCAATGTCGCGGCGATGATCTGGGAGGCGATCGAGAAAAGGCGCGCCGGTTGATGAGTCTGCGCCTGAAAGCCCTGAATGCGGGCCTGAGGCTGATTGCAAGGCGATATCTTGCCCATGTGCGCGAGCCGGAAAACCTGCGCCGGAGCTTTGCCAGAACGGCGCGCCTCTATGCCCCGGTCCCCTGGTCCTGGCTGCTTGGCGACTGTCTGAGGCATGGGGGCCATTCGGTCAGCGCGACATGGGCCATGAACCGGCGCAGTGCAGGCGCGGGGGTGGTTCTATATTTCCACGGCGGCGGCTATATTGCGGGCACGCCGCAGACGCACGCGCGCCTTGCCGCCCGGCTTGCGCAACTGACCGGAATGCACCTTTGTCTGCCTGACTACCGGCTTGCCCCTGAAAACCCGTTTCCCGCGGCGGTGGATGATGCCTTTTGCGCCTATCAGACGCTGCTGCAAAGGGGCTATCCACCCGACCGGATCGTGCTGGGAGGTGACAGCGCGGGGGGCGGGCTGATGTTTGCACTGCTGCATCTGATCGGGCGCAAGGGCCTGGGCTGGCCGGGGCGGGTGTTTGCATTTTCGCCCTGGACGGATCTGACCCTGTCCCGCGATGCCGCGGCGGGCGAGGCCGTCGATGACCCGTTGCTGCCTGCCGAACGCATGGCCGAGCTGCGCGACATGTATCTGCAGGGGGCGGATCCGGATGACCCGCGCGCCTCGCCTCTGTTGGGGGAATTCGTGGGCGCTCCGCCAGTGATGATTCAGGTTGGCAGCAACGAGATCCTGCTTGACGACAGCCGTCTGATGGCCACGCACCTACGGGGGCAGGGGGTCGAGGTGCGTCTGGATGTCTGGCCCGGCGCGCCGCATGTCTGGCAGATGTTTCACGGCCGCTTGCCCGAGGCCGATCGCGCCTTGGCAGATCTGGCCGGCTTTATCGGCGCGGGCAGCGGGGATGCGCCAGCGGGTCAGCCGCGCTGATCGGGCAGCCGAAAGGCAATGGCCTCGGCCAGATGATGTGCCTGCACGCGTTCGCATTCGTCGAGGTCGGCAATGCTGCGCGCGACCCGCAGGATCCGGTGATAGCCGCGCGCCGACAGGCCGAATTTTTCCACGGCCTTGTCCAGCAG
>WFQE01000232.1 GCA_015487165.1 Paracoccaceae bacterium
ATTTGAGACATGCCAGCAGATGGAGGCATCGGCGCCAGCACCAGACGGCGCGAAGACGTGCGGTTCCTGACCGGCAAGGGTCAGTACACCGATGACATCAATATCCGGGGCCAGGCCTATGTGCATTTCCTGCGCTCGGACATCGCCCACGGCAAGATCAGCAATATCGACACATCTGACGCCGAAAACATGCCCGGCGTCATCCGCATCTTTACGTCAAGGGATTTCGAGGGCGTCGGCGGCGTTCCCTGCGGCTGGCAGGTGACCGACCGCTTTGGCCAGCCCATGCAGGAGCCCAAGCATCCGGTTCTGGCCGAGGGCAAGGTGCGCCATGTGGGAGAACCCATCGCCGCGGTGGTCGCCGAAACCCGTGAACAGGCCCGCGACGCGGCCGAGGCCATCATGGTCGATATCGAGGAACTGCCCGCGGTGATCGACATGAAGGCCGCACTTCAGGACGGCGCCACCAAGGTGCATGACGACCTGACCAGTAACCTGTGTTTCGACTGGGGCTTTGTCGAGGAAAACCGCGAGGCGGTGGACGAGGCGATCAAGAACGCCCACCATGTCACCACGCTGGAGCTGACCAACAACCGGCTGGTCGCCAACCCGATGGAACCCCGCGTTGCCATTGGCGATTACGACGCCGCGCGTGACGAACACACACTGTACACCACCAGCCAGAACCCCCATGTGATCCGCCTGCTCATGGGCGCCTTCGTGCTGGGGATCCCGGAAAACAAGCTGCGCGTGATCGCCCCCGATGTGGGCGGCGGTTTCGGCACCAAGATCTTTCACTATCAGGAAGAGGCCTTCTGCACCTTTGCCGCCAAGGCCGTGAACCGCCCGGTCAAATGGACATCCAGCCGGTCAGAGGCGTTCATGTCCGACGCCCACGGCCGCGACCATGTGACAAAGATCGAACTGGCGCTGGATGAAAACGGCAAGTTTCTGGCTGTGCGCACCGACACCTATGCCAATATGGGCGCCTATCTGTCGACCTTCGCACCCAGCGTGCCCACCTGGCTGCACGGCACCTTGATGGCGGGCAACTATACGACGCCGCTGGTCTATGTGAACGTCAAGGCGGTGTTCACCAACACGGTGCCCGTTGACGCCTATCGTGGCGCCGGCCGCCCCGAGGCGACCTTTCAGCTGGAACGCGTGATCGACAAGGCCGCGCGCGAACTGGGCATCGACCCGATCGAGCTGCGCCGGCGCAACTTCATCCAGCCCGACCAGTACCCCTATGCAACGCCCGTCGCGCTGGAATATGACACCGGCAACTATCCGGCCACCATGGACAAGCTGGTCGAGATCGCCGACATCAAGGGCTTTGCCGCGCGTAAGGCCGAAAGCGAATCCCGCGGCAAGAAACGCGGCCTTGGCATCGCCCATTACATCGAGGCCTGCGGCATCGCGCCCAGCAACCTTGTCGGCCAGCTTGGCGCGCGTGCCGGGCTGTATGAATCGGCCACCGTCCGGGTGACGGCAACCGGATCGATCGCCGTGATGACGGGCTCGCATTCCCACGGGCAGGGCCATGAAACCACCTTTCCGCAGGTGGTGGCCGAGATGATCGGCATCGACCCTGCACAGGTTGACATCGTGCATGGCGATACCTCCAAGGTGCCAATGGGCATGGGCACATATGGCTCGCGCTCGATCGCGGTCGGGGGCAGCGCCATCGTGCGGGCCACCGAAAAGATCATCGCCAAGGCGAAAAAGATCGCGGCCCATCTGCTGGAGGCCTCGGACGAGGATATCGAGCTCAAGGACGGCCAGTTCACCGTCAAGGGCACCGACAAGTCGGTCGCCTGGGGCGATGTCTGCCTGGCGGCCTATGTGCCGCACAACTATCCGCTGGAAGATCTGGAACCGGGGCTTGAGGAAACCGCCTTTTACGACCCGGCCAACTTCGTCTATCCGGCCGGGGCCTATGCCTGCGAGGTCGAGGTCGATCCCGAAACCGGCAAGGTGGAAATCATGTCGTTTTGCGCCGCCGACGATTTCGGCAACATCATCAACCCGATGATCGTCGAGGGTCAGGTCCATGGCGGGTTGGCGCAGGGCATCGGACAGGCGCTGCTGGAGCACTGCGTCTATGACGAAAACGGCCAGCTGGTCAGCGGTTCCTACATGGATTACGCCATGCCACGGGCCGATGACCTGCCCAGTTTCGTGACCGACACATCCTGCCAGACGCCCTGCACCCACAACCCGCTGGGCGTCAAGGGCTGTGGCGAGGCCGGGGCCATCGGGGCGCCGCCAGCGGTGGTCAATGCGGTTGTAGACGCGCTTTACGACATGGGCGTCACCCATATCGACATGCCGCTGAGCCCGTCACGGGTGTGGTCGGCCATCCAGGCAGCGAAATAGGGAGACAGGGACATGCATAATTTCGATATCGAAAAGCCGGGCTCGGTTTCCGAGGCTGTCGCGGCACTGGCCACTGACGGCGCGCAGGCGCTGGCGGGTGGGCAGACATTGATCCCGACCATGAAGCAACGCCTTGCGGCACCGGAAAAGCTGGTCCTGCTGTCGGGCATTGACGAGCTCAAGGGCATCAGCGCCTCGGGCGGCAAGCTGACCATTGGCGCCGCCACCACCCATGCCGAGGTTGCCGCTGATGGCAGCTATCCGGCGCTGTCGGCGCTGGCCGCCGATATTGGCGACCCGGCGGTGCGCAACCGGGGCACGATCGGGGGATCGCTGGCCAATAACGACCCCTCGGCAGACTATCCGGCGGCGGTGCTGGCCTCGAATGCGGTGGTCAACACCAACAAGCGGGCGATTTCGGCCGACGAGTTTTTCGTCGGCATGTTCGAAACCGCGCTGGACGAGGGCGAGATCATCACCTCGGTCGAATTCCCGATACCCGAGGCGGCCAGCTATCAGAAATTCGACCAGCCGGCCTCGCGTTTCGCGCTGGTCGGGGTGTTTGTCGCCAAGGGTGCGAATGGCTGGCGCGTGGCGGTCACCGGGGCCTCGAATGAGGGCGTGTTCCGCTGGTCGGCCGCCGAAGACGCGCTGAACGGCGGCGGTTCGCTTGAGGGCATGGCACCCGATGCCGATGGCATGATCGACGACATCCACGGCAGCGCCGCCTATCGCGCGCATCTGGTGGGCGTGCTGACGCGCCGGGCCGTGGCCGCGGCCTGACAGCAGGTCAGAGGATGAAAATGGCCCTTCCCCTGACGGGGGAGGGTTTTCTTTCGTGCGGTGGGGAAAGGGGGCTGGCTGCCCCCTCTTGCCTGCGGCAATTCACCCCCGCGAGTATTTGGGCAAAGAAGAAGACCTAATAGTGTCAGCCTATTCCTGCCACCACCAGACATCGGGCAGAAAGCCCAGCCAGTCGCCATAGACCGGCAGTTTCTTTGGATAGTGCAGTTCTTTCCGGTGGGCGAGGCGCGAGACATTGTGATACCAGACCGGGATCACGTAGCGCCCCGTCGTCAGCACGCGATCAAGCGCGCGGGTGGCGGCGACGAAATCATCGTGGCTGCGGGCGCTGAGGATCTTGCCGATCAGCGCATCCGCCGCTTTCGAATTCATGCCCATATAATTGCGCGTGCCTTTTTCGGTCACGCCCTTCGAGCCCCAGTATAGATATTGCTCGTTGCCCGGCGACAGCGACAGGCTCCAGATATTGAACATCATGTCGAAATCGTAATTGTCGCGCCGGGCCTTGTGCTGGGCACGGTCCACGGTTTTCAGCGTCACCGAAATGCCCAGCCGTTTCAGCGCATCGGCATAAAGATTGGCGATGGCCTCGTTCGCGGCCGAGCGCAGCATGATTTCAAAGTGGAAGGGCTCTCCCTTGGCGTTGCGCAGAACGCCGTCGCTGCCGACCTTCCAGCCGGCGGCCTCGAGTTCCTTGCGCGCGATGCGCAGATTGCGCCTGTTGCGCACGTCGCCTTTCGATTTCGGCAGTTCATAGCCCTCGAGCGCACCGGGCAAGAGGCTGTCGCGGAAGGGCTCCAGCAAGGCGCGCACCTTGCCCCTGGCCGGGCCGGGGCGCATGCCAAGTTCGGAATTGCTGAAATAGCTGGTCGCGCGGACCGCCCTGCCCTTGTTGATCACCTGGTTGATGAATTCGAAATTGAAGGCATGGATCAGCGCATCGCGCACGCGCCAGTCGGAAAACAGCGCGCGGCGGATGTTGAACACGAATCCCCGCATCCCCGAAGGCCGCCCATGCGGGATGATTGACTTGACGATATCGCCGCGCTTGACCGCCGGGAAATTGTACTGGTCCTCCCATTTCTGCGGGTTGAATTCGCGGTAAACCGATATGTCGCCCGCCTTGAACGCCTGGAACAGCACGGACGCGTCGCGGAAATAGTCATAGCGGATCTCGTCGAAATTGTTCTTGCCGCGATTGATCGGCAGATCCTTGCCCCAGTAATCGGGATTGCGGCGGAAGGTGATATAGCGGTTGGCCTCGTAATCACCCACCACATAGGGGCCCGATCCGATCGGCAATTGCAGCCCGCTTTCGGCGAAATCACGGTCTTTCCAGCTGTCCTTTTTCAGCACCGGGCGCAGGCCCAGGATCAGGGGCAGTTCGCGATCGACGGTGTTGAAGGTAAAGCGGACGGAACGCGGGCCGGTCTGTTCGGCCTTTTCAACCTTGTTCCAGGCATTGCGGTATCTGGGCACCCCCTTTTTCGCCAGCGTCTCGAACGACCAGATCACATCCTCGACCGTGACTGGCGAGCCGTCAGAGAATTTTGCCTCGGGCCGCAGCGTGAATTCGACCCACTCCCGATTCGGCCCGACCTCGACTGATTCGGCCAGAAGCCCGTAAAGCGAGAATGGTTCATCCCAGTTTCGCGCCATGAGGGATTCATAAACATGCACCCTGATCCCCCAGGGGGCGCGCCCCTTGATGATGTAGGGGTTGAAGGAATCAAATCCGCCCAACTCCCCGAACACGATTCGCCCGCCTTTCGGGGCGTCGGGGTTTACATAGGGGAGCGACACAAAATCCGGTGGTAGGGCGGGGTCACCATACATAGCTATGCCATGCTGCGGTTTGGCCTGCACGCTGGCGGCGAAAAAAACACCCGTGACCGCCGCCACGAGAGAGAGAAGAATCGCGATCAGTTTCCTGTTCATCCGCACCTCGACAACACCTTTGAGCTGGAGCATTCGCTGGCAGGGTAATGAGACGCCATAATTTTTACAAATTTTAACTTGGCGCAGAGGGCGAGTTTTCGTATAAGTGACTCACTGCTCGATAGGTTTCTTGCCTGTATGAAACCTGCCTCAATAACTTAACGCCCTCCTCGTGAGGGCGTTTTTTTATGGCCCGGTTGAAGAGTCGTGACTGCCTGACAAGTTCGGAAAAAAGCGAATCATCCGAATCGCTTGCGGGCCATCCTGCATCCTTTCCCGAACAGGGCGGCGCGCTCAGGCCATGCTGGTGACCCACAGGATCACCGCGTCTTCCTGGCTGACGGACACGACATTGTGGCCCATGGTTGCGTCATAATAGACGCTGTCGCCGCGGCGCATTTCCAGTGGCTCGTAGAACTCGGAATAGAACCGCACGATGCCGGACAGAACATAAAGGAATTCCTCGCCATCATGGCGCACCCAGCCGGTGAATTCCTCAAGGTCGCGGGCGCGCACGCGGGCACGGTAGGGCAGCATCTGCTTGCCCTTCATGTTGGCGGCCAGCAATTCATGTTCATAGGTCGTGGTCAGATGCGGCCGGCCCTCGCCCGCCCGTGTCACGGCCATGCGCCCGCCCGCCGCGCCCGCATGGGGCGGGGTAAACAGCTGCGGCACGGAAATGCCCAGCCCATGCGCCAGCTTGCGCACCGCGTCAAAGGTTGGCGACATCTGTTCGTTTTCGATCTTGGACAATGTGGACCGCGCCAGCCCCGCCCTTTTCGCCGCCTGTTCCAGCGTCATGTTGCGTTCCTTGCGCAGCGCACGCACCCTTTCGCCCAGCTTGAGCGGCACGATCGGTTCTTGCGCGCCATCCGCGCGGGCCATGCTGATCAGGCTTGAATGGGTCTTGTCGGACATGTCGCCTCCTTGCGCGGGGTGGTTGCAGGTAACCGACAATACCGGGCTATTCAAGTTGACAGCTTGTCCGGGCATTGCCGCTTTCAACCCGCGGCTGGCCGTATTATGCATCCTCATGGTCAAGATTTCCCTTTTCGACGAGGGGCCATGCGCCCCCTGCCCGTCGCCCTTCAACCTGGCAGAATATGTTCTGTCGGCCGGTCTTGCGCATCCCGACAAGCCGGCGCTTGAAATCCTGTCGCCTGAAGACAGCGAGGTCTGGCCCCATGCGGCACTGCGCCGTGCGGTGACCGGCATTGCCGGTGGCCTGCTGGCCCGCGGGATCCGGCCGGGGGAAATCCTGTTGCTCAGAATCGGCAATACGGTCGATTTTCCGCTGACATTCCTTGGTGCCATCGCAGCAGGCATCGTGCCGGTGCCAACCTCGGCGCAGCTGACCGGGGCCGAGGTTGCGGCCATGATCGAGGAACTCGACCCGGCTGCGGTGACCTGTGGTCAGGGGGTCGAGCCGCCCGATCTGGCGCCCGGGCGATTGATCCTGCCCCAGGAGCTTGCCGAAATGCGCGACCACCCGCCGGCCACGTTCGAGATGGGCGCGCCCGATCGGCTGGCCTATATCATCTATACCTCGGGCACGTCTGGGCGGCCGCGGGCGGTGATGCATGCCCATCGCGCGATCTGGGCGCGCCGGATGATGTGGTCGGGCTGGTATGATCTGCGCGCGGACGACCGGCTGCTGCATGCGGGCGCCTTCAACTGGACCTACACGCTGGGCACCGGGCTGTGCGACCCCTGGGCCATCGGCGCAACTGCCCTGATCCCCGCCGAGGGGGTCGATCGCGCCACCCTTGCCCGCATGCTGGCCGACCACCGCGCGACGATCTTTGCCGCGGCACCCGGGGTCTATCGGCAGCTGCTGAAACATGCGCCGCTGCCCGACATGCCGGCCCAGCGTCACGGGCTGTCGGCGGGCGAAAAGCTGCCCGCGCGGGTTCGCGATGCGTGGCAGCGGGAAACCGGCCGCCCCGTGTTCGAGGCGCTGGGGATGAGCGAGGTATCGACCTTCATTTCATCCTGCCCCTACACGCCCGCCCCCGAGGGCACCACAGGGCGGCCACAAAGGGGGCGGCGGGTGGCTGTCTTGCCAGCGGATGACACTGCAACGCAAGCACAGCCCACGCCCGTCCCCGTCAACACCCCCGGCATCCTGGCGATTTCGCGCGATGATCCGGGGCTGATGCTTGGCTATCGCGGGGCGCCCGAGGACACTGCGGCCCGTTTTCGAGGCGAATGGTTCCTGACCGGCGACATGGTGCAGATGGATGAACGTGGCTTCATCACCTATCTGGGGCGCGATGACGACATGATGAATGCGGGTGGGTATCGTGTCTCGCCGCTCGAGGTCGAGGCGGTGCTGGCAACCCATCCCGACATCCACGCGGTCGCCGCCGCCGCCGTCGAGGTCAAGCCTGACACATTCGTGATTGCCGCCTTCTATGAATCCGACCATGATCTGGCTGAAGATGAACTTGCGCGGTTCTGCGCCGAACGTCTTGCGCGCTACAAATGCCCGCGCATCTTTCGGCGGCTCGACCACCTGCCGCGCGGGGCCAACAACAAGATCCGCCGTGCCGAACTGCGCGCGCTTTACGGGAAAACACCATGATCCATCTCGATGTCATATCCGACCCGATCTGCCCCTGGTGCTTTATCGGCAAGACGCGGCTTGAAAAGGCGCTGGAAAAATATCCCGCCCCCATCTTCGATATCGAATGGCATCCCTACATGCTCAACCCCGACATGCCGCCCGAAGGCATGGACCGGCGCGCCTATCTGGAACAGAAATTCGGCGGGCGCGAAGGCGCGGCATCCGTTTACGGCCAGATCGCCGATGCGGCGCGGGAAACCGGAATCGAAATCGATTTCGACGCAATCCAGCGCACGCCCAGCACGCTTGACGCCCACCGCCTGATTCACTGGGCCGGGATCGAGGGGGTTCAGAATGCGGTGGTTGACGGGCTGTTTCGCGCCTATTTCCAGCAGGGCAAGGATATTTCCGACCCCGAGGTGCTGACCGAAATCGCGGCGCAGGCCGGGATGGATGCACAGGTCGTCACCCGGCTGCTGGCGCAAGATGTCGATCGCGAGGGCATCCGCCAGCGCGCGGCCATGGTGCGTGAACGCGGTGTGCAAGGCGTGCCCTGTTTCATCATCGACAACAGCCGTGTCGTGCAGGGGGCGCATCCGGCGGAAACCTGGGTGCAGCTGATCGACCAGATGATCGCCCCGCCGAGCGAACCGCCCAACGAACCGGATCAGGCGTGAGCAAGCCGGCCCTGCCCTTTGCCGAATTCGTGACGCTGATCGCGGTCATGTTTGCCATGATCGCCTTTGGCACCGATTCCATGCTGCCCGCCCTGCCTGAAATCGCCCGCGACCTGGGGCTGGATGACGCCAACCGCGCACAGCTTGTCGTCACCAGCTTTGTGCTGGGCACGGGGCTGGGGCAGCTGTTCACCGGCCCCCTTTCCGACGCGGTGGGGCGCAAGCCGGTGATCACGGGGGGCTTGCTGCTGTTCATGCTGGGCTGCCTTCTGGCCTGGCAGGTGCAGTCGCTTGAATGGCTGCTGGCGGCGCGTTTTCTGCAAGGCATCGGGGTTTCGGCGCCGCGCACGGTGACACTGGCCATGGTGCGCGACCTGTATGCGGGGCGCATGATGGCGCGGGTCATGTCGATTGCCATGGCGCTGTTCGTGCTGGTGCCGGCGGTTGCCCCCCTGATGGGGCAGGCCATCATGCAGGCCTTTGGCTGGCGGTCGATCTTTCTTTCCTTCGTGCTGTTTGCCACGATCGGGCTGGTCTGGCTGAACCTGCGCCAGGGCGAAACCCACCCGCCGGACAAACGCCGCCCGCTGCGCGTTGCCTCGTTCATCGCGGCCGGCAAAGAGGTGCTGACCTCGCGCATCGTGCTGACCTATATGGCGATCCTGTCATTCGGATACGGCGCGCTGTTCGGTTATCTCAGCTCGGCCCAGCAGGTGTTTGTCGATGTTTTCGGCGTAGGCGATGCCTTTCCGCTGTTCTTTGCCGGCATCGCGCTGTTTTCCGGGGTTTCGGGTTTCATCAACGCGGCGCTGGTGGTCAGGCTGGGGATGCGGCTGATGGCGACGACGGCGTTTTCGGTCATCCTTGTGTGCAATCTGGCCTTTATCGGCGTGCTGCTTTTCCTGCCCCCTTCCGAGGTGATCCTCTTTCCCCTGTTCCTTGTCTGGTCGGTTCTTGCCTTTCTCGTACCTGGGCTGACATTCGGCAACCTGAACGCCCTTGCAATGGAGCCCATGGGCCATATCGCGGGCATGGCCTCGGCCGTGATCGGTGCGCTTTCCACCATGTTCGGGGTGCTGATCGCCATTCCGATCGGGCTGGCCTTTGACGGCAGCATCCTGCCACTGCTGATCGGCTTCACGATCTGCTCGCTCGCATCCCTGCTGCTGATGCTGACCACGCGGTAGCGGTGAAAGCCCATTGGCGGGCGACAGTTTCCCGGCATCAGACCAGTCAACCGATCGTGAAAGAAGGGGATTGGCGCGTGAGCATTTTCTTCAGCTGGCTGTCAGGTTCCGGGCATAGCGATCTGTTTGTGGCCACGCATTTCGGCGCGCCACCATTACCCGGAAAACAGGCGGCAAATCCCCGCCTATAAACAAGGAAATCCGAAAATGTATCGTTCGCTCACCATCGCGGCGGCTGTCGCCCTGTTCGCTGTTCCCGCGTATGCCGCTGGCAGCTGTTCCCGTGCCCCTGCCTCGCAATTTCAGCCGACATCTGCCCTCAAGGCCAAGCTGGAAAAGAAAGGCATGAAGGTACGCCGCATCAAGGTCGAGAACGGCTGTTACGAAGTCTATGGAGTCACCGCCAAAGGCCAGCGCGTGGTTGCGGCCTACAATGCCAAGACCTTTGCAAGGGTATCGAATGCCGAAGCCGGTGAAAACTGATCCGACCTGTCGGGCAGAGACCGGCGCGCGTCATCCACGGATGGCGCGCGTCTGGGACCCGTTGGTGCGCATCTTTCACTGGTCGCTGGTGGGCAGCTTTGCCATTGCATGGTTTTCGCCGGTGTGGCGCAACGGGACGCTGCACCACTGGGTCGGCTATCTGGCGGCGGCGCTGGTCCTGATCCGGGTGATCTGGGGCTTTGTCGGCCCCCGGCATGCGCGGTTTGCCGATTTCGTGAAACACCCGGCGCATGTGCTTGGCTATCTGGCCGCCATGGCGCGGGGGCGCGAGCCTCGGCATATGGGGCACAACCCGGCAGGCGGCGCGATGGTTCTGGCGCTGATGGCTGGCATGGTTGGCAGCGCCGTGACCGGCTGGATGATGACCACCGACCGGTATTTCGGCGTTGCCTGGGTCGAGACTGCGCATTGGCTGGCCGTTCATGCCATGCTGGCGCTGATCCTTCTGCACCTGGCCGGCGTTGCCCTTGCCAGCCTGCGTCACCGGGAAAACCTGGTGATGTCGATGATCACCGGGCGCAAGCGGGTCGAGGATGGGGTGCAGGAGCCCTCGGGCATGGTGCGGGAAATTACACAATAAGACAGCTGAGCGCGGCCTCCCTTACCCCTTGATCGCGCCTTTGGCATGTTTCGCCAGGTCGCGCGCAATGGCGAAGGCGCCCTTCACCTTGTCGCTGGTCTTGCGCCAGTCGCGCCGCACGATGATCTTGTTGTCCTTGACCCGCGCAAGCCCGTTCTGTTCCTGGATGAAGGCCACCAGACCGGCGGGGTTGGCAAACTTGTCGTTGTGAAAACGGATCACCGCGCCCTTTGGCCCGCCATCGAGGCGCGCAATGCCGGCGCGTTTGCACATGGTCTTGATGCGCACGATGTTCAGAAGCATGCTGACCTCTTTGGGCAGCTTGCCGAAACGGTCGATCAGCTCGGCGGCAAAGCCTTCGAGTTCGACCTTTTCCCTCAGCCCCGAAAGGCGGCGATACAGGCCCAGGCGCACGTCGAGGTCGGGCACGTAATCCTCGGGGATCAGCACCGGCACGCCGAGGTTGATCTGCGGCGACCAGTCGCCATCGGCGTCGGGCAGGCCCTCGATCTCGCCGGCCTTCATCTTGGCAATCGCCTCTTCCAGCATGGATTGATACAGTTCATACCCCACCTCGCGCACCTGGCCCGACTGTTCCTCGCCCAGGATGTTGCCGGCGCCGCGGATATCCAGATCCTGGCTGGCCAGCGTGAAACCGGCGCCGAGGCTGTCGATCGAGCCCAGCACCCGCAGGCGTTTTTGCGCCGTCGTCGTCAGGCGCATGCGCGGGCGCGTCGTGAGATAGGCATAGGCGCGCGTCTTTGACCGCCCCACCCGGCCGCGAATCTGATACAGCTGCGACAGGCCGAACATGTCGGCGCGGTGGATGATCATGGTGTTGGCGGTGGGGATGTCGAGGCCGCTTTCAACAATGGTGGTGGCCAGCAGCACGTCATATTTTCCGTCGTAAAAGGCGTTCATGCGGCTGTCGAGCTCGCCCGCCGCCATCTGGCCGTGGGCGATCACATAGGAAACCTCGGGCACATGGTCGCGCAGGAAATCCTCGATCTCGGGCAGGTCGGAAACCCGCGGCACGACGAAAAAGCTTTGCCCGCCGCGATAATGTTCGCGCAACAATGCCTCGCGGATGGTGACGGTGTCGAATTCCGAAACATAGGTGCGGATCGCCAGCCGATCCACCGGCGGCGTGCCGATGATCGACAGATCCCGCACCCCCGACAGCGAAAGTTGCAGCGTGCGCGGGATCGGCGTTGCCGTCAGCGTCAGCACATGGATGTCGCTGCGCAGCTGTTTCAGGCGTTCCTTGTGCTGGACACCGAATTTCTGTTCCTCGTCGATGACCAGCAGGCCCAGATTGTGGAATTTCACCGTTTTGGCCAGCACCGCATGGGTGCCCACCACGATATCGACCGATCCCTTTTCCAGCCCCAGACGGGTTTCGGCGGCCTGTTTGGCGGAAACAAACCGCGACAGCGCCCGCACCGTGATCGGCAAGCCGCGGAACCGTTCCTCGAAGCTGCGGAAATGCTGGCGCGCCAGCAGGGTTGTCGGGGCGACAACGGCCACCTGAACCCCGCTCATGGCGGCGACAAAGGCAGCGCGCAGTGCGACCTCGGTCTTGCCGAAACCCACATCGCCGCAGATCAGGCGGTCCATCGGCTTGCCGGCGCGCAGATCGTCAAGAACGTCCTCGATCGCGTGCAACTGGTCGTCGGTTTCGGTATAGGGGAAGCGCGCGCAGAAGGCATCGTATTCGTGGTCGGAAACCTCCAGCACCGGGGCCGAGCGCAGCGCGCGTTCCGCCGCCACCCGGATCAAACGGTCGGCCATCTCGCGGATGCGTTCCTTGAGGCGGGCCTTCTTGGCCTGCCAGGCGCCGGTGCCAAGGCGATCAAGCAACCCTTCCTCGTGGCCATAGCGCGACAGCAGCTCGATATTTTCCACCGGCAGATACAGCCGGTCGCCGCCGGCATATTCCAGCGCCAGACACTCATGCGGCGCACCCGCGGCGGTAACGGTTTCCAGCCCCTTGTAGCGGCCGATGCCGTGATCGACATGCACCACCAGATCGCCGGGGCTGATGGCGTTGACCTCGGTCAGGAAATTCTCGGCCCGCCGCC
>WFQE01000233.1 GCA_015487165.1 Paracoccaceae bacterium
GGGCTGGATTCGGGGGCTGGGGCGGTCTGGGCCTTGTCTGTCACGGTCGTATCTTTCGGCAGGAATCCCGATTGTCGAACTCTTGCTCTTGATCGGATCTGTTCGCAACCGAAATTTGCACGATGTGCAAGAGGTCATGTTTGGCAGAATCATGCGCCGGGATTCGCCATTGCCCCACCGTCAGGCAAGAGCTGAACCCAATTTTAACCGTTGTCTCCAATTCTGGGATTGCGCAAATTTATCTTGAAATGTTCTCTTTTTGGTCTCATAAGGTGCAGAACAAGGGGCGAACATCAGCAGTGATTGCCGCGACAACAGGGATATGGAATAAGAGGTCTCGAAATGGCGACAGCTCTATTGGATTTCAGCGAAAGGCGCGACATGGACAAGCAGAAGGCCCTGCAATCGGCACTCAGCCAGATCGAACGGAATTTCGGCAAGGGCTCGATCATGAAGCTCGGCCAGGGCGGTGTGGTGACCGAGATCGAGGCCACGTCAACCGGCTCGCTCGGCCTCGATATCGCGCTGGGCATCGGTGGCCTGCCCAAGGGGCGGATCATCGAGATCTACGGCCCCGAATCCTCGGGCAAGACGACGCTGGCCCTGCACAGCATCGCCGAGGAACAGAAAAAGGGTGGCACCTGCGCCTTTATCGATGCCGAACATGCGCTTGACCCGCAATATGCCCGCAAGCTGGGCGTCGATATCGAGGAATTGCTGATCAGCCAGCCCGATACCGGCGAACAGGCGCTGGAAATCACCGACACGCTGGTGCGTTCGGGGGCGGTCAACCTGATCGTGGTCGATTCGGTTGCCGCGCTGACGCCCAAATCCGAACTCGAGGGCGACATGGGCGACAGCAGCGTCGGTGTGCACGCCCGCCTGATGAGCCAGGCCATGCGCAAGCTGACCGGCTCGATCAGCCGCAGCAATTGCATGGTCATCTTCATCAACCAGATCCGCATGAAGATCGGCGTCATGTTCGGCAGCCCCGAAACCACGACCGGCGGCAATGCGCTGAAATTCTACGCCAGCGTGCGCCTGGACATCCGCCGCATCGGCGCTATCAAGGATCGGGATGAGGTCGTCGGCAACGCCACCCGTGTCAAGATCGTCAAGAACAAGGTTGCGCCGCCCTTCAAGCAGGTGGAATTCGACATCATGTATGGCGAAGGCATTTCCAAGATGGGCGAGCTGCTGGACCTTGGCGTCAAGGCCGGCGTCGTGGAAAAATCCGGTTCCTGGTATTCCTACGGGGATGAACGCATCGGGCAGGGGCGCGAAAACGCCAAGACCTATCTGCGCGAACATCCCAAGATCGCCTGGGAGATCGAGGACAAGATCCGCGCGGCCCACGGGCTGGATTTCGACACGCCTCCCCCCGTCAAGGATGACGACGACGCCGTAGTCGAGGGCTGATTGCCATAACCGGATCACCCGTTGATCCGGTTTGCGCCTGCCTTGGGGTGGGCGCGTCCCCTTGAGTCCTGAAAAAACCGGGTGTTCACGCAGGGGCGGATTGTTTACTCGCCCTCTGGCCTGTGGACAGCGCTTTGCAGGGGCGGTAAACGGTTCTGAATCCGCCAGCCCATTCAAGGACCACGGGAACATGCCCACTCTGAACGAGATCCGCTCGACCTTTCTGGACTATTTCAAGACGAACGATCACGAGATCGTCGATTCTTCGCCGCTTGTGCCGCGCAACGACCCGACGCTGATGTTCACCAATGCGGGCATGGTGCAGTTCAAGAACGTGTTTACCGGCCTTGAACATCGCGACTATGTGCGCGCCGCGACCAGCCAGAAATGCGTGCGCGCCGGGGGCAAGCATAATGACCTCGACAATGTCGGCTATACTGCGCGCCACCACACATTCTTTGAAATGCTGGGGAATTTCAGCTTTGGCGACTATTTCAAGGAACAGGCCATCCCCTACGCGTGGGAATTGCTGACACGCGAATTTGGCCTTAACCCCGACCGCCTGCTGGTCACCGTCTATCACACCGATGACGAGGCCGCCGAGATCTGGAAAAAGGTTGCCGGCCTGCCGGACGAACGCATCATCCGTATCGCCACCGACGACAATTTCTGGTCGATGGGCCCAACCGGCCCCTGCGGCCCCTGCTCCGAGATCTTTTATGACCACGGCGACCACATTCCTGGGGGCCCTCCGGGCAGCCCCGACGAGGATGGCGACCGTTTCATCGAGATCTGGAACCTTGTGTTCATGCAGTATGAACAGTTCGCCGATGGCAGGCGCGAAAACCTGCCGCGCCCCTCGATCGACACAGGCATGGGGCTGGAACGTATCGGTGCGCTGCTGCAAGGCAAGCATGACAATTACGATACCGACCTCATGCGCGACCTGATCGAGGCCTCGGCGCATGTCACGAACACCGACCCCGACGGGCCGGGGCGCGTGCATCACAGGGTGATCGCCGACCACCTGCGCTCGGTCTCGTTTCTGATTGCTGATGGCGTTCTGCCCAGCAACGAGGGACGCGGCTATGTTCTGCGTCGCATCATGCGCCGCGCCATGCGGCATGCGCATCTGTTGGGCGCGCGCGAACCCGTCATGCACAAGCTGGTGCCGGCGCTGGTCGCGCAGATGGGGCAGGCCTTCCCCGAACTTGCGCGCGCGCAGCGCATGATCGAAGACACGCTGCTGCTGGAAGAAACCCGTTTCCGCAACACGCTGGAACGCGGGCTGCGCCTGCTGGACGCCGAGCTGGCCCGCCTGCCCGAAGGCGCGCCGCTGCCCGGCGATGTCGCCTTTCGCCTGTATGACACCTATGGCTTTCCGCTGGATCTGACGCAGGACGCCCTGCGCGAAAAGGGCCGCAGCGTGGATGTCGCCGGTTTCAGCGCCGCCATGGCCGAACAAAAGGCCAAGGCGCGCGCCGCCTGGGCGGGCTCGGGCGAGGCGGCCGAAGAAACCGTCTGGTTCGACATTGCCGACGCGCATGAGGCGACTGATTTCCTGGGCTATGACACCGAAACCGCCGAGGGCCAGATCATCGCGCTGGTGCAGGATGGCAAGACGGTGGATGTGGCCCGCAAGGGCGACAAGGTGCAGATTGTGCTGAACCAGACCCCGTTTTACGCCGAGGCCGGTGGCCAGGTTGGCGACAGCGGCATCATCACCACCGCCGGCGGCAAGGCACGCGTCACCGATGTGCGCAAGCATTCCGGCCTGTTTGCCCATGTGGCCGAGGTCATCGAGGGCAGCATCGGCAAGGGCGAGGCGGCCGAGCTTGAGGTCGATCACGACCGGCGCACCAAGATCCGGGCCAACCACTCGGCCACACACCTTCTTAACGAGGCGCTGCGTCAGGTGCTGGGCGACCATGTTGCACAGCGCGGCTCGCTCAACGACGATCAGCGCCTGCGTTTCGATTTCAGCCACAACAAGGCGGTAAGTGCGGCCGAGCTGGCGCAGATAGAGGATCTGGTCAATGATTTCATCCGCCAGAACACCGCCGTCGAAACCCGCATCATGACACCTGACGAGGCCCGCGAACTGGGCGCTCAGGCGCTGTTTGGCGAAAAATACGGCGATGAGGTGCGGGTTGTGTCGATGGGGCTGGCACAGGGCAGCGGCAAGGGGATCGACGGCAATACCTGGTCGATCGAACTTTGCGGCGGCACCCATGTGCGGCGCACGGGCGATATCGGCCTGTTCAAGCTGGTCAGCGAAAGCGCATCCGCCAGCGGCATCCGCCGGATCGAGGCGTTGACCGGCGCGCGCGCCATCGAACATGTCCGCGAGCAGGAAACGGCGCTGAACGCGATCACCGCCATGCTCAAGGCGCGCCCCGAAGAGTTGGGCGAGCGTCTCGATGCGCTGCTGGCCGAGCGGCGCAGGCTGCAAAACGAGGTCGCCGATCTGCGCCGCAATCTGGCGATGGCCGGCGGCGGCAAGGCAGATGCGCCCGAGGCACGCGAAATAGGCGGTGTGCCGTTTCTGGCGCAGGTCCTGCATGGCGTGTCAGGCAAGGATCTGCGCGCGCTCGTCGACGAACACAAGGCGCGGCTGAAATCGGGTGCGATCCTGCTGATCGCCGACACCGGCGGCAAGGCGGCGATTGCGGCGGGCGTGACCGATGACCTGACCGACCGGATCTCGGCCGTTGACATGGTGCGCGCCGCCGCTGCTGCGCTTGGCGGCAAGGGGGGCGGCGGGCGGCCTGACATGGCGCAGGCGGGCGGCGCCAGTGCCGATAATGCGGATGCCGCGATCAAGGCGGTCGAAAACCTGCTGGAGGAATGACAATGGCAGTCTATGCAATGGTCCATATCGACGTGACCGATCCGGACTCTTACGGAAAATATGCCGAACTGGCCGGCCCCGCCGTGCAGAAATATGGCGGCGAATTTCTGGCCCGCGGCGGCGAGTGCAAGCAGATGGAGGGCAAGGGCCGCGCCCGCAACGTCATCATCCGCTTTCCCGACTGGGAAACCGCGCTGTCCTTTTACAACGGCCCTGAATACCAGGAGGCCCTGAAATACGGCCTGCCCGCGGCCGAGCGCGAATACACCTTTGTCGAAGGCGTGTGATCAGCTTTCCGATTCGTCATCCCGATCGGTGAACCGCACCACCCCGATATGGGGCAGGTTGCGGTTGCGCTGCGCGTAGTCGATGCCATAGCCGACGACGAACTTGTCGGGGATCTCGAAACCTACCCAGGTTGCCTTGACATCCACCTCGCGGCGCGAGGGTTTGTCGAGCAGCGCGCAGACCTCCATCCGGCGCGGGTTTCGCGATTTCAGCAGGTTCAGCACATGGTGCAGCGTGTGGCCGGTATCCACGATGTCCTCGACCACCAGAATGTCGCGCCCCTCGATCTCGCCTCGCAGATCCTTGAGAATACGCACCTCGCGCGAGCTTTCCATGCTGTTGCCATAGGACGAGGTTTCCAGAAAATCCACCTCGACGGGCAGGTCCAGCTCGCGCACAAGGTCGGCGATGAACACGAATGAGCCGCGCAAAAGCCCGATCACGATCAGCTTGTCGGTGCCCTTGAAGGTTTCGGTAATCTCTGCGGCCAGCTCTTCCACCCGCGCGGCAATCGCCTTGGCCGAGATCAGCGGGTCGATCACGTAATTGGAATGATCCATTTTGTCCTCTTGCACTCGGGCCCGGAATGGGAAAAGACGCGCCCATCAGCCTTGTTATAAACCGGAAGACGGGAAAGGCCAGAGAGGCAATGCCGACTCACGCGGAAAAACGAAACATGCCATGGACGGCGCAGCAGATGTACGATCTGGTAGCGGATGTTGCGTCATACCCGAAATTCCTGCCCTGGACAGCGGCCGCGCGGATCCGCAAGCGCACCCCGATCGAGGGCGGCGAGTTGCTGGAGGCGGATCTGGTGATCTCGTTCAAGCTGTTCCGCGAACGCTTTGGCAGCCGCGTCACCCTGCGCCCTGATGAAAAGCGCATCGATGTCGAATATCTGGACGGGCCGTTCAAGTATCTCAACAACCACTGGCAATTCACCGACCTGCCCGAAGGCGGGTGCGAGGTCGATTTCTTTGTCGATTTCGAATTTCGCTCGTCGATGCTGCAGGCGGTGATCGGGATGGTGTTCAACGAGGCCATGCAGCGCATCGTGCGCGCATTCGAAAAGCGCGCGATGGAACTTTACGGCGATCCGGCCAAGGGTTGAGGCGGGGGCTGAGGCGCGCTTCTTCTTTGTGCAAATACTCGTTTCCCGACATTTTCCGCATAGCGGCGGGGCCGGATTGCTGGCCCCGCCACTGATGCTCAGAACTCGTAGGCCTGTTCGCCATGGGCGGCCAGATCCAGCCCGGCCTCTTCATCCTCGGCGCTGACACGCAGCGGGGTGAACAGCCCGACCAGCTTGACCAGCACCGCGCTGACGATAACCACGTAAACCCCGACGATTGCCAGCGCGCCCAGCTGGGCGGCAAAGCTGGCATGGCCAAAGACCGCGACCATGATCGTGCCGAAAATTCCGCCGATGCCGTGAACCGCGAAAACGTCAAGCGTGTCGTCGATCTTGAGCCGTCCCTTGATCAATGCGCAGGCTTCCTGGCAGATGATCCCGGCCACGCCGCCGATGATCACGGCCTCGACCGGCCCGACAAAACCCGATGCCGGGGTGATCGAGGCAAGCCCCGCGATCGAGCCGGTGACAAGGCCGATCAGCGATGTCTTGCCATATTTGATGCGCTCCCATGCGGCCCAGCTCAGGGTCGCGGTTGCGGCAGACAGATGGGTCACCATCAGGGCCATCGCCGCGCCGCCATCGGCCGCCAGCTGCGAACCCGCGTTGAAACCGAACCAGCCGACCCACAACAGCCCGGCGCCGATTGCCACATAGGCCGGGTTGTGCGGGGGCTTGGTCTTGACCTTGCGTGCCCCAAGGAAAAAGGCGACCACAAGCGAGGCCAGCCCCGCGGTTTCATGCACGACGATACCGCCGGCAAAGTCGCGCGCGCCGAGGGCACCAAAAATCCCACCATCCGACAAGAAGCCGCCGCCCCAGATCCAGTGTGCCACCGGCGCATAGACCAGCAGCATCCATGCCGCCGAAAAGGCCATGACAAAGCCAAAGCCGATGCGTTCGACATAGGCGCCCACGATCAGCGCGGGTGTGATGATGGCGAATGTCATCTGGAACGCGGCAAACAGGATTTCGGGAAGGCTGCCGTTCAGGCTGTCGGCGTCGATTCCCAGCAGCAGCGCCTTGCCCAGCCCTCCCCACCAGGGCGAGGCGTCGCCAAAGGCGATGGAATAGCCGGCCACCATCCACAGCAGGCTGATCAGGGCCGCTATGCCAAAGCATTGGGCAAAGACCGACAGGACATTTCGGGCACGCACCAGCCCGCCGTAAAACAGGGCGAGGCCAGGCAGGGTCATCATCAGGACAAGGGCGGTTGCCACGATGATCCAGGCGGTATCGGCAGCGTTCATCTTGCTCTCCTCGGGCTTGGAAATCACTGGCCTTGTGAAAGCGCCGCGAGGGGAAAAAGTAAAAACATGCTGCCGGTCAGCGGCAGGATTATTTTCGATTTGATCGGAATTTGTGCGCAAAATTGGCAGGATGCGCGAATATTGGGCGGAAATGGAATTTCAGTATTGCCCAGATCTTGGGCATTTTATCGCTCAGAACGCCTTCAAACCGTCCTGAATCAGTTTCAGCGCGGTGTTTCTGGCGGCAATACGGACCTTGCCGCGCCCAAGCGCGCCGAAATCGCGTGTCATGGCGGTGGTCTTGCCATCGCGACATGCCACGGCAAAACAGACCCTTCCCTCGGGCTTGTGTTCCGAGCCCCCGGGCCCTGCAATGCCGGTGATCGAGACCGCGATATCCGCCACGGAATTGCGGATGGCACCCTCGGCCATCTCGATGGCAACCTGTTCGGATACCGCCCCGAAACGTGCAAGGCTTGCCGAAGTCACGCCCAGCATCCGCTGTTTGGCAGCGTTCGAATAGGTCACGAAACCACAGTCGAACACGTCCGACGAGCCCGGAATATCGGTGAGCGCGGCCGCAACCATCCCGCCGGTGCAGCTTTCGGCCGTGGCAATCCGCAGGCCCTGCGCCCGCGCGGCGGCCAGAACCTCGGCGGCCAGTTTCATCTCAGCAACCCGTGCGAAATCGCCGCCATTGCCATGACGACGACCGCCGCCATGATGCCGGCAAGCACGTCGTCCAGCATCACCCCAAGGGGGGTTTCCTTGCGGTCGGCCCAGGAAACGGGCCAGGGTTTCCAGATGTCGAACAGGCGGAACATGACGAACCCGCCGATCCACCCCGGATAGGGAAAGATCGCGGGATCGACCCCCATGAACCACAGCCCGCCCGACAGGGGCCACAGCGCCAGCCACTGGCCGACAACCTCGTCAATGACGATCTCGCCGGGGTCGTGATTGTCACTGTCGCGCGTCGCCCCGGCGGTTGCCCACCAGCCGATGAAAAACACCACCACGGTCAGCGCCGCAAATGCCGGAAAGCCCGCGAAACGGTGCACCAGATAGGCCAGCGGCAGTGCTGCCAGCGACCCCATCGTACCGGGGGCCAGGGGGATCAGACCCACATAGCCGAATGTTGCCAGAAATCTGCTCATCTTTTCACCAAAGTCGCGGTGGCCAGCGCCGCGATCCCTTCCTTGCGGCCGGTAAAGCCCAGCTTTTCACTTGTCGTTGCCTTGACCGAGATGCGATCAGTGTCGATCCCCAGGATGCGGGCCAGATTTTCGCGCATGTCTTGCGCATGGGGGCCGATTTTCGGCGTCTCGCAGATGATCGTGCAGTCGATATTGCTGATCGCAAAGCCGCGTTCAGCCACCATTTCCACCGCATGGCGCAGGAAAATGTCGGATGCCGCCCCTTTCCATTGCGCGTCACTCGGGGGGAACCACTGGCCGATATCGCCGGCACCAAGCGCGCCATACAGGGCGTCTGTCACCGCATGCATGGCAACATCGGCGTCGGAATGGCCGGAAAGCGCGCGATCATGGGCGATCCTGATGCCGCACAGGGTGACATGATCGCCCTCGGTAAAGGCGTGAACGTCAAAGCCGTTGCCGGTGCGGATATCCATGTCTTTCCCCAACAGGTTTTCGGCCAGCGCGAAATCGTCCGGCTCGGTGATCTTGATGTTGCGCGCGCTGCCCTCGACGATTGTGACTTCGTGACCGGCTGCACGGGCGGCCGACACATCGTCAGTTGCCGCGCCCTTCAGCATCTGATGGGCCTGCCGGATCAGATCAAGCCTGAAAC
>WFQE01000234.1 GCA_015487165.1 Paracoccaceae bacterium
ATGTCCGCATCGGGCGTGAAGACATGGATACCGCCGAAGCGGTGCCTTCCGCGCAGGACATGGAGAAGCGTCTTCCTGAGTTGGGCGTCGGCCTCCTCCCGTTCCACGCGGCGCTTGCGCATCTCCATTTCGCGGCGCAGGTTGGGTCGGGTGTCAAACCAGTAGCGATCCCGATCGGCGTAGAGGTAGTGCAACCGATCCCGCAATCGCCTCAGCGCATCCTCAAACACGCCCACGCTTTGGCCGGGCTGGACGGCGCCGAGCAGGATGCGTGCGGTTTCCATGCCACGCACGGGATGGTCGGCCGCGGCAGGCGCACTGCCGAGAAAGATCGTGCGTGCCGTGCGGCGGGCGGCCTGCACGCTGCCGAGGCGCGTGTCGTGTCCGTCCATCTCAGCGGGGACGGAACGCGGGCCGTCCACCTCCTGTTCAATCACCGGTTCCCAGCCCGGGGGCAGGTAGTGCAGGCTCTTGGTGCGCACATGGATATCGTCCAGCGGCAGCGAGCCGGGCATGATGAGCGCGTCGCGGTTGTCCGAGTTCCAGAGGCGATGAATCACGAGAGCCAGAAGCTGAAGCACGCCGCGCGTGCGCTGGAACTTTTCCAGCGTGGACCAGTCGCCATAGAGGCGGTCAAACACCTCCGGGTGGATGGGATAGGAGCGGCGCAAGCGCTCCTCGTATGCGTTGCCCTGGGTCTCGGCGGGAAATCTGTCTGGATGCTGGCGGTAAAGCTCGGCGAATTGTCGGCAAACCTCCTCCACCTGGGCGCGATCCCCTGCATCCTCGAACAGGCGCCGGCGCACGATCTCAAAGGCCTCCTCGGTGGCCACCGGCTTCCAGACCGATTCCACGCGGGCGAAGAACTTTTCCAGCGCCTCCAGTGCCCGCTCGCCCAGCGCGCCGCCGGCCTCCACATCCGACTCAGGCAAGGAGGCGAGCAGCACGGACTTCGGCACGATCTTCACGGCCTCGGTGAGCGCCTGGATGAAGCTCACATTGCTGTCAAAGGTGCCCGCGGGATAGCTGCGTCCCGGTTCAAGCTGGCGGATGAAGGCCACGAGTTCGTCCATCAGGATCACGCAGGGCGCGGCCCTGCGCAGCAGTTCGGCCAGGATTTCCTTGCCGGGCGAGGTGCCGTTGCGGTCGCTCTCGGCCACCATCGCATAGCCGGCCTCACCCAGAAGCTGCCAGGCCAGCTCGCCCCAGAGCGTGCGCACGGTGATTGCCTTGTATGTCCGCGGCTGGCCGGGCGAAAGGTTGATGCCGTCAATCACCGCCACGCGCGCCTCGGGAAGGTCGGGGATGCCGGCCTCGTCCAGGAGCGGTGGAATGCCGGGAAGCCGAAAGGTGGGCACCGAACGCGAGGCCAGGTGATACACGGCAAGCAGCGCATGGGTCTTGCCGCCGCCGAAGGCGGTCTGCAACTGGATCACGGGATCGCCGCCCAGCCCCGCCAGACGCCGCGCCACCGAGATGAGCAAAAGGCGCATGCCCTCGGTGATGTAGGTGCGGGCGAAGAACTGCTCGGCATCGCCGTATTCCGGCGGCGCCGTGCCCTGCACCACCTGGGTGATGTCGGCGGCGAACTCCGCCTGCCGGAAGGTGCCTTGCAGCACATCCCGATGGGGGCGTGCGATCTCGCGCCAGGGTTTGAGGATCATGTCCGCCTCCTCAATCAAAGTCCGGTCGCCAGATGTGCACCGCGCGCTCGGCCATTTGCCACTGTCGCTTTTCAACCAGGGCCGGTGTCCACTGTTCCGGCGCCATCTTCGGGATTTCCTGAGTCAGAAGGTATTGGCTCTGGGCATAGTAGGACAGCTTTTCCTCATAGGCGGCGTTCCCGCAGCGCCGGTTCAGGGGTGCTTCCAGCAGGGTCAGGTTTCCCAACCGATACACATACTGGTCCCATTTCTCCTCAGGAAAGGCTTCAGCCCACCGCTCGTCGGGGTTCTCTGGGAGGACATGCTCAATGGTGGCCGGATCGGTTTCATGGTCGCAGGCCCTCCCGGACCGATCCGATTCCAGGTGACAAAGAATGTATTTGGCAATCTTCTTGCGTCGCCCTGAAGTTGCGACAGTCAGCATGGAAAAGTCCTGCCTGAACTTGTCATCCTGGACATAAACAGGTTGCAGCTTGGCAAAGACTTCCGCCGGCGTGCACGCCGTCCCCTCCAGAACCGCCTTGGCGGATTCGTGGGAAGCCGGTTCCAGCGCGTTTGGATTGAGACTGCTGACCACCGTATAGCGAAAGATCACGCGGCTGACCAGCTTGAGCACGCGGGCGAAATCCTCCGGAGCAAACCGTTCCCAAGCGGCGAACAGCAGGGGAGTCAACTGGCGGGTGCCGAAAAGCGTCAATTCGCGGATGAAGGGCTGGCATTCCCGGCGCTCGATCCAGTATTCATGGGTGGGATCCTGAAGTGCAGCAAACAGCTCGGCGCGTTTCTCCAACGCTTCCATCAGATTGAAAACATCCGGCGGGGTCCTCACCCGCTCACGCACGATCTTGAACAGACGCTGCCGTCTCACCTGCCGATATTCACACAGCAGGTGGTAGCGGAGAAACTCGGGGAAACGCTCCTGTCGCACGGTGGCGATCAGGTGTTGCCATCGTCGTTGCAAGGCATCCAAATCGCTTTTGGTCTGAATGCGCGAAAACAGGTAATTCTTGATCAGATCGGTTGCTGAGAGTTCCAGCCCCCGGGCATTCAGGGTTTCAAATATCGTGTAGGCATTGATCTCATTATCCACCAGAATGATGATGAACAACAGCTGCCGGGCAACCGTGTCGTTCAGCAAGGAAGCCAAGGCCCTGCCATCGGTGGCCAAGGACGAATCTTGCTTCATCCGATCGAGAAAATACTCAAAGCATTGCAGCAGAAGCCTGTTGGATTTTGGCAACCCCCGCGGATTGGGGTGGGACCGCAATTGCACCAGATAATCCTGGTAGAAACCGTTGTCCGTGGCATTGAGAACCAGTTTGCTGCTTTCAACCAGCGAGGAGGGGTCTTTCTCTCCAATAAAGCGGCTGCGCAGCCTGATGGCCCTTTCCTGGTTGGCTTCCCTGTCAATCCCTTGCTCGGCAAGTTCGTGCAAGCGCTTGATCACCGCGAGCGCCAACAGGCTGAGCGTGGCCATGCGCTGCTGGCCGTCAATGATTTGAAATTCAAGATCGTTGATCGCTTCAATGACCAATGCACCCATGTAATGGCGTTGTTGAGGATCGGGACGAATCTCCATGATGTCGTTCCATAAATCCTCCCATTGCTCCTCCGTCCAGGAATAGTCGCGCTGGTAGGAAGGCACCCGATACATTTTCCCGTTTCCGATCAGGTCCATGAAACTGGATGTCCGCGTCTCAAGCAATATCGCCTTGGCCATAATGATTCCCCTATATCCCCAACGACTGCTGTTCGCCGCGGCGGCCGGCCTCGTGGCTCGCGGCCACAATGGCATGCCAGCTCTGGATCAATTCATTGTAGGCGCGGGCGTCCTCGGCCCATTTCTTGCGCTCGCACAGCGTGTAAAGATGATAGGCGAGCTGGCGCATGGGTTCTCCCTTCTCGGGCATGCGGGCGAGCAGCCGTCCTGCGGCGACCTCGCCGTCCTCGTTCAGGCGGCGGATCAGGTGGTGCAGCGCTTCCCAGACGGGCGTGCGGCGATCCCGCGCGGGATCCCAGTCCGCAGGGTATTCCTTCCAGCGCAGCAGGCGCACCCGGCCCGCCTTCGCTTCCACCACGCCGGCTGCGACCACGCCGTCCACGCTGGTGCCCTTGGCGCGGGCGAGCACATCGGCCTCGCCGAAAGGACCAGCCCGCCACCCGTATTGCTCGAACCAGCCGTTGCAGAAGAGCGTGTCGGCGTCAAAGCTGCCCGCTTCGGGGGAAAGGTATTCGCTGATGGCGCGGTTGATGAGCGCAAGCGCCTCGCGCACGGTCATGCGCGAGCCGTCCTGGTTCAGCACGGCCTCATGGCGGGAGAAGATGGCCATGCCCGGGCCGATGGCGGCCTGGGCGAGATCCACCGGCGCGATGGGCGATTGCCCCTCCTTGCCGCCGATCATCACCTCCAGCGCCTCGGGCATCTCGCGGCGCAGCCGGCGCTGGAACTCCTTGCGGGAAATAACGCCCGCATCCGCCGGTCGCTTGCGGCAGACGAGGACGATGGAGGAGGCCA
>WFQE01000235.1 GCA_015487165.1 Paracoccaceae bacterium
CTTGGGCATGGATACCGATATCCTGTCGCTGGCCGCCGCGCGCAAGCTGGGGCTGGTTGCCTATGATCGGGACCAGCTGACAGCCCAGTCAAAATAGCCCCGACAGGAAAAGAGGCGCCCGATGGGGCGCCTCCTGCTTGCATTGGAAGGGTCAACCTTCGGCAGTGCTATTTTTCGACGCCAAGCGCCACAAAGCGCGGGTCACCATTGCGACGCACCAGCAGCAGGATGGATTTGCGGCCTGCCGCACGTGCCGCATCGATGCGTGCAGCCAGATCCTTGGCCGAGGCAACCGGCTGCTGACCGGCCTCGACGATCAGGTCGCCGGCGCGCAGACCTTTTTCATAGGCCTGGCTGGTCTGGTCCACATCCATCACGACCACGCCCTTGGCCTCGGCTCCAAGGCCAAGCTGATCCCGCAGATCGGAATCGAGGCCACGGACAGTCATGCCAAGAATGGTTTCTTCGGTAGGGGTTTGCGGTTTCGCAACGGTTGGGGTCGCAAGTTTCTTTTCGGCCTCTTCCCGCCGGCCCAGAACCACCTTGAGCGTGACCGTCTTGCCCCCGCGGAACACGACGATGCGGACGGTCTTGCCGACCTCGGCATCAGCCACCATGCGGACAAGTTCGCGGGTATTGGCAACATGCTTGCCATCGAATGTCACAATGACATCGCCCTGCTTCATGCCGGCTTTCTTGGCCGGACCATCGGGAACGTCTGTCACAAGCGCGCCGGAAGCGTCATCAAGACCCAGCGCGTCGGCCATGTCCTTGGTCACGTCCTGTATGTGGACACCCAGCCAGCCGCGGCGGGTTTCGCCATATTTGCGCAGCTGCTCGACGACCTTGGATACCACATTTGACGACATCGAAAAACCGATGCCGATCGACCCGCCGCCATTAGGGGAGAGAATCGCCGTATTCACACCGATCACCTCGCCCTTCATGTTGAACAGCGGCCCGCCCGAGTTGCCCCGGTTGATGGCGGCATCGGTCTGGATGAAATCGTCATATGTGCCGCGCAGCGAACGGTTGCGCGCCGAGATGATGCCCGCGGATACCGAAAACCCCTGTCCAAGCGGGTTGCCGACGGCAAGCACCCAGTCACCGACCCGCGCGGTGTCGCTGTCGCCAAACGAAACGAACGGCAGCGGTTTCTTGGCATCCACCTTGAGCAACGCGATATCGGTCTTGGGGTCGGTGCCGACGACCTT
Source organism: Paracoccaceae bacterium (assembly GCA_015487165.1). Taxonomy (GTDB): domain Bacteria; phylum Pseudomonadota; class Alphaproteobacteria; order Rhodobacterales; family Rhodobacteraceae; genus UBA5972. Next base: position 1,215 of record WFQE01000235.1, read on the forward strand.
GGCCTTCATGACTTCGCCATTCTTGAATTCGATCTGTATCGAATCCGCCTCGGCGATGACGTGGTTGTTGGTTACGATATAGCCGTCTTCCGAAATCACAAAACCGGAACCGAGCGCCTGCGCACGACGCAGGGATTTGCCGCCCTTCTGACGGTCGAGAAAGTTCTTGAACAGGTCTTCAAAAGGCGACCCCGGCGGAACCACCGGAAACGGGTTGGTATTGGTCGCAACGGTCGTGGTTGTCGTGATGTCTACAACGGCCGGGCTGACCCTTTCGACAATGTCGGCAAAGCTCGACGGCGCCGAGCGCGCGTACGAGGCAAGGCCCTGAACCAGGACCAGCGTCACTGCGACCAGGAATGTCAGCCACAACTGCGGCCAGCGTGCCTGCGCACGGTCGGGCGTAAGAGCCAGAGCTCTGGTGAACATGGAATTCTCCTCCATACTGCTTGATTTCGGCCGGTTGTTGCGCGCCCCGCCACTGCCGCCAAAATCGGCGTTTCCGGCCATCATTGCAACCACCTGGCAATCGTTTTTCGTCAAATGCGCGTGAAACCGCCCGTTACTGTCAGATGGGCAAAAACAGCGATCCGCCCCGCGTGACCTGGCGCGCACGGGCATTACCCGATCACGCGGCGGCCAAACCATATCAACATCACGCCCACCGCCACCGCAAGCAGGCCCAGCCTCCGGCGGGTCTGGACGTCCATTCTGCGGAACATTTCCAGCGCGTCTTCGAATCGCAAAGGGGCCAGTGCAAGCACCAGCCCCTCGATGACTGCAACAAGGCCAAGCCCCGTCAGCAGATCCTTGATCACTGCGAGACATCCCCGGTTGATGGCGCAGCCACCTTTGATGCCGCGCGGTTCGTCTTGAGATACGAGAAGAATTCGCTGTCAGGGTTCAATACGAATGTCGTGTTGTCACCTTTCAGGGAAGTCTCATACGCACGAA
>WFQE01000236.1 GCA_015487165.1 Paracoccaceae bacterium
CAGGGCATAGAACTTGCCCGGATGCAGGCGGCTAGGCACCAGAAAGTCGCGCGCGCCTTCGGGGCTGCTGGCGGTCAGGATCGGGGTCTGGAATTCGGTAAATCCCTGCTCGGTCATCCGCCGGCGCAGACTGGCGATCACGTTCGAGCGCAGCATGATGTTGTTGTGCAGATGCTCGCGCCGCAGGTCCAGATAGCGGTATTTCAGGCGGGTTTCCTCGGGGTAGTCGGGTTCGCCGAACACCGGCAAGGGCAGCTCGTCAGCGGCGTTCAGCACCTCCATGTCACGGATGAAAACCTCGATCTCGCCAGTCGGGATCTTGGGGTTCACCAGATCCTTGTCGCGCGCCAGAACATTGCCGTCGATTCGGATCACCCATTCGGCGCGCACCTTTTCAACCTCGTGAAAGACCGGGCTGTCGGGGTCGCACAGCACCTGGGTGATGCCGTAATGGTCGCGCAGGTCGATGAACAGCACACCGCCATGATCGCGCACGCGATGCACCCAGCCCGAGAGGCGGACATTCTGCCCCACATTCGAGGCGTTGAGATCGGCGCAAGTATGGCTGCGATAGGCGTGCATGATATCTGTCCCTTCGGGCAGTGAATTTCAGGTTCCGTGTTTCTCGCGCGGATACACGCGTTTGCGGGGGCGATGTCAAGGGCAGGCAGTGTTTTCGCGGCCCCCCGAAACCTGTTTGGGCGCGTCTGACAACGAAAAAATCCCTAAACCTTGGTTCTATGCGCGGTTTCTGCAAACGACTGCAACCTTTTGGCAATTCCCAGGCATCAATGGATGATGCAGAGATGCAGTTGACATTCCCAATGCCAACAAACCGGACAACGATAGCAAACAAGCCCATGCCCTCGACCGATCGCAACATGACAACACGGCCCGTCTGGGATCTGTTCATCCGCAGCTTTCACTGGCTGCTGGTGACCGCGATCACCATTGGCGCGGTGACCGGTTTCATCCTTGGGCCGACCTGGCTGCGGATGCATCTGATCGCGGGAACGATTGCGGTGGTGCTGGTGGTTGCGCGCATCATTTGGGGTTTCTCGGGCGGCAGCTTTGCCCGTTTTGCCGGCTTTGTGGCCGGCCCGCGTGAAACCCTGCGCCACCTGGCCGAACTTCGCCGCGCCAGCGCCCCGCGGCATGTGGGCCACAACCCGGCCGGCGGATGGATGATCTTGTTTCTGCTGGGCATGATTCTGCTGCTGGCCATCACCGGCACGACGGTTCTTGGCGGGGTCTTCAAGACCGGCCCTCTGGGATTTGCCGTCAGTTATGACCTTGGCAGCGCGGTCAACAAGGTCCACAAGCTGCTGGCCTGGGGGCTGCTGGGGCTGATCGCCCTGCATATCGCCGGTGCCATCTATGAAAGCCTGCGCACACGCGAGAACCTGCCCCTGACCATGATTACCGGCCGCAAGCAGGCGCGCCCCGGCGACCACCTGCCGCCGTCGCGCGCCGCGCATCCCCGCAGCGCCGCGCTGATCATGCTGGCAGGCGGCGCGCTGGGCACCGCGATTGGCCTGGCACTTGCGCAAAAACCTGTGCCGCATCTGCCGATTACCCCCCTTGATCCCACCTATGCGCAGGAATGCGGTGACTGCCATATTCCCTTTCATCCAAGCCTGATGTCGGCACAGAGGTGGCGCATGTTGATGGCCAGTCTGGATTCCCACTTTGGGGAAGACGCAAGCCTTGACGAGGAAACCCGCAAGAAGCTTGAAGACTGGATGGTTGCCCATGCGGCAGAGACCGTTGACACCAAACCCGCCCACGTCTTTGCCCAGGCCAACCCGGAAAACCCGATCAGCCTGACCGCAACCCCGTTCTGGAAAACTACGCACAAGGCGATCCCAGACAAGGTTTTCAAATCGAAACCGGTATTTGCGCGGACAAATTGCGCCGCATGCCACAAGGATGCCGAAACCGGCATGTTCTATCCTTCCAACATCGAAATTCCAGCGGAGGCCCAGAAATGAAACTTTTCCCAAATCTCATCCTGTCCGGAACCCTTCTTGCCGTTGCGCTTGGTGCGCCGATCCAGCCCGCCCAGGCCGATCCCGCGCGTGACGCCATCATTGCGCAGTTCAAGGCACAGGCAGGCGTATCGTCGTTCTCGGCGGCGCGCGGCAAAAAGTTCTTCCACGCCAAACATGCCGGAGGGAAGCCGGAAACGCCGAGCTGCACCACCTGCCACACCAATGACCCCCGCAATTTCGGCAAGACCCGGGTCGGCAAGGTGATCGATCCGATGGCAGTGTCGCGCAATCCCCAGCGTTTCACCGACCCCAAGAAGGTGGCCAAGTGGTTCCGCCGCAATTGCAAGACGGTCCTCGGCCGTGAATGCACTGCCCAGGAAAAGGGCGACATCCTGACCTATCTTTCAAGCATCTAGTATTCCGATCGGAGCGAACCCATGCGCAGACATATCATTACCACCATCCTCGCCCTTGCTGCCGTCGGCACCATGGCAATGCAGCCGGCCCAAGCCGCCAGCAAATCCCCCGGCACCATGTTTGCCGAGGAATGTTCGGCCTGCCACATGGCCTTTGACCCCGGTTTTCTGCCGAAACGATCATGGCGCGCGATCATGGGCAACCTTTCAAACCATTTCGGCGAAGATGCCAGCCTCGACGACCAGACCCGCAACGCGATCGAGCGCTATCTTCTATCCAATGCGGCGGATGCCAATGGCCGCAACCCGTATTGGCTGCGCCGCATCCCCACCAGCCAGACGCCCTTGAGAATTACCGAACTTCCCTGGTTCACAAACGAGCACGGCGCACGCGCGCGTGCCTGGGCGAAATCGAATCCGAAAATCGGATCGATTTCCAACTGCCAGGGCTGCCACAGAGGGGCCGCACGCGGCGTGTTTGACGACGACTGAACCCCAGTCGACGTCCTTGTTGCCGCATGGTTGACCCCTTTTTGATGTATGCGGCCCCCTTCAGGGCCCGGCGTTCCCCAAGGATGCCGGGCCCGCCTTTTGTTCATGCGACCCTTGGGAACATTCCCCGACCGGGTATTTACCGGTATCCTGCGGCGATCTGAAATCCAGCGGGGTTACCCATGCGCGCCTTTTTCACGGTTCTGTCCTTTCTTCTTTCGGCCTTGCCTGCGCTTGCGCAACTCAAGACCATCCAGGTCACGCCCCACGCCTGGGCCTTTGTCGGGCCACTCGGGCAGCGCAGCCCAGGAAATCTGGGAAATAACGCGACCTTCGGGCTGGTGGTCACGCCCCAGGGCGCCGTGCTGATGGATCCCGGTGGCACAAGGCTGGGCGCAGCCCGGCTTCATTCGATGATCAAGGCAATCACTGACCAGCCCGTGAAATACGTGATCGATACCGGCGGGCAGGATCATCGCTGGCTTGGCAATGGGTACTGGAAGGAACAGGGCGCAACCATCATCGCCTCGGCCGATGCCGTGGAGGATCAGAAATCGCGCGTTCGCGAACAGCTGGAGGCCCTTGATCGCACCGTTGGCGAATTCGGTACCGAAGGCACCGTGCCCGTCTATGCCGACATTACCTTCGAGGACCGGTACGAACTGTCGCTGGGCGACATCACCCTGCACATCCGCCATATCGGCCCGGCCCATACCCCCGGCGACAGCTTTGTCTGGTTTCCAGACGAAAGCGTCGTCTTTGCTGGTGACATCGTTTATGTTCAGCGCATTCTCGCGGTTCAGTCCTATTCTTCCAGCGCCGGCTGGCTGCAAGCCTTTGACGCGATAGCCGCGCTTGAGCCCGAGCATGTCGTCCCCGGACATGGCGCGCCGACAGATATTCTGACTGCTGCTTCCGACACGCGCGACTATCTGGCCAACCTGCGCGAACGCATCAAGGAATACATGGATGGCGGGGGCGATATTTTCGGTTCCGTCAGTGTTGACCAGTCAGGGTTTTCATATCTCGAAAACTTCGAACAGCTGGCCCGGCGCAATGCCCAGACCGTATTCGAGCAAATGGAATGGGAATGACCCCGCTTTCTTCACACACCTTGCGGCGTGAGGGTCACGGAAAAAAGAATTGACCTTGTGCCAAAACGCCAGCCGACTTAAACCCACGACAATTTGCAAATTGCCGACGAATCCCTCCGTTTCCCATCTCGGGCGGCGGGTTGAGCTGCAGGACCGGACATGCCGAAAAGAGACGACATCAAATCCATCATGATCATCGGTGCAGGCCCCATCATCATCGGGCAGGCCTGCGAATTCGACTATTCCGGCGCACAAGCCTGCAAGGCGCTGCGCGAAGAAGGCTATCGCGTGATCCTGGTCAACTCGAACCCGGCCACGATCATGACCGATCCGACGCTTGCCGACGCCACCTATATCGAACCGATCACCCCCGAGGTCGTCGCCAAGATCATCGAGAGTGAACGCCCCGATGCTCTGCTGCCCACCATGGGCGGGCAGACGGGCCTGAACACCGCGCTGGCGCTGGATGACATGGGCGTGCTGGAGCGTTTCGGGGTCGAGATGATCGGCGCCGACCGCAAGGCCATCGAGATGGCCGAAGACCGCAAGCTGTTCCGCGAGGCAATGGAACGCCTCGGCATCGAAAACCCCCGCTCGACCATCGCCAACAGCATGGAAGAGGCCATGGCCGCCATCGACGTGGTCGGCCTGCCCGCAATCATCCGCCCCGCCTTTACCCTTGGCGGCACCGGCGGGGGCGTTGCCTATAACCGCGACGATTACGAACATTTCTGCCGCACCGGCCTGGACGCCAGCCCCGTCAACCAGATCCTGATCGACGAAAGCCTGCTGGGCTGGAAGGAATTCGAGATGGAGGTCGTGCGCGACAAGGCCGACAATGCCATCATCGTCTGTTCCATCGAAAACATCGATCCGATGGGCGTGCATACCGGCGACAGCATCACCGTCGCCCCCGCGCTGACCCTTTCGGACAAGGAATACCAGATGATGCGCTCGGCCAGCATCGCCGTGCTGCGCGAGATCGGGGTCGAAACGGGCGGGTCCAACGTGCAATGGGCGGTGAACCCGGAAAACGGGCGCATGGTCGTGATCGAGATGAACCCGCGGGTCAGCCGCTCGTCGGCGCTGGCGTCAAAGGCAACGGGTTTTCCCATCGCCAAGATCGCCGCCAAACTGGCCGTCGGCTATACGCTGGACGAGCTGGACAACGATATCACCAAGGTCACGCCCGCCAGTTTCGAGCCGACGATCGACTACGTCGTCACCAAGATCCCGCGCTTTGCGTTCGAAAAATTCCCCGGCGCCGAGGCGGTTCTTTCCACCGCCATGAAATCGGTGGGCGAGGTCATGGCCATCGGGCGCACCATCCATGAAAGCCTGCAAAAGGCGCTGGCCAGCATGGAAACCGGGCTGTCCGGCTTTGACGAAATCGACATCGAGGGCGCGCCCGACAGGTCGGCCGTGATCCGGGCGCTTTCGGCACAAACGCCAGACCGCCTGCGGGTGATCGCACAGGCCATGCGCCACGGGCTGGATGATACCGAAATACACGCAGTCACGAAATTCGACCCGTGGTTCCTGGCCCGCATCCGCGAGATCATCGAGACCGAGGAAGAAATTCGCACCCACGGCCTGCCAGATGACGCCGACAACATGCGCGCGCTCAAGATGATGGGCTTTACCGATGCGCGCCTGGCCACCCTGACCGGCACAAGCGAATCCGACGTGCGCGCCCTGCGTCAACGCCTTGGCGTGGTGGCCTCGTTCAAGCGCATCGACACCTGCGCCGCCGAATTCGAGGCCCAGACCCCCTATATGTATTCGACCTACGAGGCCCCGGTTCTGGGCGAGGTCGAATGCGAATCCCGCCCCACCGACCGCAAGAAGGTGGTGATCCTGGGCGGTGGCCCCAACCGCATCGGCCAGGGGATCGAGTTCGACTATTGTTGTTGTCACGCCTGTTTCGCGCTGACCGATGTCGGTTACGAAACCATCATGATCAACTGCAACCCGGAAACGGTTTCGACCGATTACGACACATCCGACCGGCTGTATTTCGAGCCGCTGACATTCGAACATGTCATGGAAATCCTGCGTGTCGAGCAGGAAAACGGCACCCTGCATGGTGTGATCGTGCAGTTCGGCGGCCAGACACCGCTGAAGCTGGCCGATGCGCTGCAAGAGGCGGGCATCCCGATTCTGGGCACCAGCCCCGACGCCATTGACCTGGCCGAGGATCGCGAACGCTTCCAGCAGCTGCTGCATGATCTGAACCTGAAACAGCCCTATAACGGCATCGCCTCAAGCCCGGACGAGGCCTTTGCGATTGCCCAGGATGTGGGCTATCCGCTGGTGATCCGCCCCTCTTACGTTCTGGGCGGGCGCGCGATGGAGATCATCCGCGATGACGCGCAGCTGAAACGCTATATCAACGAGGCCGTGGTCGTGTCGGGCGACAGCCCGGTGCTGCTTGACAGCTATCTGACCGGCGCGATCGAGGTCGATGTCGATGCGCTGTGCGACGGCGAGGATGTCCATGTCGCGGGCATCATGCAGCATATCGAAGAGGCCGGCGTGCATTCGGGCGACAGCGCCTGTTCGCTGCCCCCCTATTCGCTGAGCACAGAAATCGTGGCCGAGCTGCACAAGCAGACCCGCGCGCTGGCGCTGGGGCTGAATGTGGTCGGGCTGATGAATGTGCAGTTCGCCATCAAGGATGGCGAGATCTTCATCCTCGAGGTCAACCCGCGCGCCAGCCGCACCGTGCCCTTTGTCGCCAAGGCCACCGACAGCGCCATTGCCAGCATCGCCGCGCGCCTGATGGCGGGTGAAAAACTGTCGGCCTTTCCGACACGCCCACCCTACAAGGAAAACCCCCTCTCGGACGAGCCCCTGCCGTTGGCCGACCCGCTGACGCTGGCCGACCCGAACACCCCCTGGTATTCGGTAAAAGAGGCGGTGCTGCCCTTCAACCGCTTTCCGGGCGTCGATACCATCCTTGGCCCCGAGATGCGTTCCACCGGCGAGGTCATGGGCTGGGCCCGCTCGTTCGAGCGCGCCTTCCTCAAGGCGCAGCTGGGCGCGGGCCAGAAAATGCCCGATGGCGGCAAGGTGTTCATTTCCATCAAGGATGCCGACAAGACAGACCAGATGATCGAGGCCGCGCAGATCCTTGCCGATCTGGGTTTCGAGATCGTGGCCACAAGCGGAACGGCGGCCTTCCTGGCGCAGGCCGGGATCAAGGTCGAGAAGGTCAACAAGGTCTATGAGGGCCGGCCCAATGTCGTTGACCTGCTGAAGAATGGCGAGGTCACGCTGGTGTTCAACACCACCGAAGGCGCGGCCTCGGTCGAGGACAGCCGCGAGATCCGGGCCGTCGCCCTGCAGGATGGCATCGTCTATTACACCACCGCCGCCGCAAGCCATGCCGCGGCACGGGCCCTGCGCAATGCGCGCGAGGGCGAAATCGGGGTGCGGCGGCTGCAGGGATAAGGTCGCGCGCGGGCGTTGTTCGCGGGGGGCAGCCCCCGCACCCCCGGCGTATTTGCGCAAAGAAGAAGGAACGGCACCTCACCCAACCCGAGGTTGGGCTTGACAGTTCTGACCCTGGCGACAAGTCTGGAACATATTGTCTGTTCAGGGGTTTGAATTGCTTTCTGTTCTCATTGCCGTTCTTTTTCTTGCGGTTCCGCTTGCCCTAGTGCTTGCCGCCCGGCATTGGCGCTGGGCACGCGCGATCGGCCCCGTGGTTCTGGCCTATGCGGCAGGCATGGCGCTGGGGCTTAGCGGCCTGATGCCAGAGGCGGCCGAGCCGATGCGCAACACCATGACCGAGGCCAGCCTGGCGCTGGCGCTGCCTCTGCTGATGTTCGGAATCGACCTGCGCGCATGGCAGCATCTGGCCGGGCCCGCGTTGAAGGGGATGGCGCTGGCCGTCGCGGCGGTAACGATCATTGCGGTCGCCATGTTCTTTTCCAGCAGCGGCAGCACCGAACTGCGGGCGCAACTGACCGGGCTTGCGATCGGCATGTATACGGGGGGGCTTGCCAATCTTGGCGCGGTCAAACTGGCGCTGACGGTGCCTGATGCCCGCTATCTGATGTTTGCAACCGTGGATACCATGGTTGGTGCCGTATATCTGCTGTTCATGCTGACGCTGGCGCCTGGTTTCTTTCGCAAACTGCTGCCCTCGCCTGCGGGCACGACCGCGCATTCCCCCGCACCCGAAGAACTGGCCCCGACCGGGTTGACCCTGATCCGCGGCGGCGTCGCCCTTGTCGCCGCCGGGCTTTGCGTGGGGCTTGCCGTCGTCATCGCGCCCGCGATTCCGTTTGGCAGCAAGGATGTCTGGACGATCCTGCTGATCACGACCTTTGGATTGCTTGGTGGGCAGATCCGGTTCTTGCGCGAAAACCCCGCAGCTTCGGCGTTGGGGATGTATCTGATCTATGTCTTTTCATTCGCGGTTGCCGCGGGGTTGAACCTTGCAGGGCTGGCCGGGGTCGAGATGCAGGTCGTGGCCTTTGTCGTGATCGTCACATTTGGCGCGCTGTTCCTTCATGCATTGCTGTGCCGCGCTTTCAAGGTGGATGCCGACAGTTTCATGATCACCTCGGTTGCGGCAATCATGTCGCCGGCCTTTGTGCCCATGGTGGTGCGGGCGCTTGGCAATGAGGCGGTGCTAATGTCGGGGATCGCCGCCGGGTTGCTGGGCTTTGCCATCGGCAACTATCTGGCAATCGGGGTTGCACTGTCATTGGCGGGGTTGGGTGGATGAGCACGGAAACAGCGCTGCCCGAAGAGGGGCGCGACGAACAGGAAATTCTGAAGGCACTAGACGAATTCGCGCGCAACGACCCTGATTATCGCGGCGGTCGCATCTTTTCGCTGACCTATCATCTGAGTGACGCGCACGAAAAATTCATCACCGATGCCGGGCGGCGTTTTGCCTCGGCAAACGGGTTGAACCCGGCCGCGTTCCAAAGCCTCAAGCGCATGGAAACCCAGATCGTGGCTGCCGCCGCAGGGCTGCTGCATGGCCCCGACAGCGTGACCGGCATGATGACCTCGGGCGGCACCGAAAGCTGCATGCTGGCGGTCAAGACCTATCGCGACAGGGCGCGACGCCTGCGCCGGGTGCGCAAGCCCGAAATCATCATCCCCCTTACGGGCCATGTGGCCTGGCTGAAAGGGGCCGAATATCTTGGCGTGCGGGTCCGGCGACTGCCCGAAACCCGTGACCACCGCCCCGATCTGAAGCGGTTGAAAAAGATGCTCGGCCGGCGCACCGTGATGGTGCTGGGTTCGGCCCCCGAATACCCCCGCGGCATGATCGACCCGATCCCTGAAATGGCAGCGATCGCGGCCGATGCGGGGGTGCCTTTTCATGTGGATGCCTGCGTCGGCGGGTTCATCCTGCCGTTTATGGAGATGAACGGCGAAACCCTGCCCGCCTGGGATTTTCGCACGCCGGGCGTGACGTCGATATCGGCCGATCTTCACAAATATGGCTATGCGGGCAAGGGGGCATCGTTGATCCTGTATCGCGATGTCGAACTGTTCAAGGATCAGATATTTGTCGAAACCGACTGGCCCGGCGGGATATTTGCCTCGGCCGGGCTGTTGGGCACCCGTCCCGGCGCCGCCTATGCCAGCGCCTGGGCGACATTGCAACGTATCGGGGTCGAGGGCTATCGCAGCATGGCGCGCGAAACCATCGCAACGGCAGAAGCCCTGAAAAAGGGGGTGCAGGCAATCGACGGGCTGGCGATCATCGGCCATCCGCAGGGGCCGCTATTCGCCTTTCGCTCTACCGATCCACGGCTTGACATCTTTGCCGTCGGCGACCGGCTTGAGGCCCGCGGCTGGCAGGTTGATCGCGTGCAGCAGCCGGATGGAATTCATGCCATGGTGACCATGAAGCACGCGCAGATTTGCCAGCAATATCTTGAGGATCTGGCCGCCTGTGTGCAGGAGGTCCGCGAAAATCCCGAGCTTGCAACAAAGGGAAGCGCCCCCACCTATGGGATGATGGCACATGTGCCCATGCGCAAGATGGTGCGCGAAAAGGTGCGCGATATCTTTGCCGGGCTCTACCTGCCGGGCGGCGGCGCGGTGGATCTGTCACAGCAGCCACCGGCGCGCGGGCTGACAGGCCTTGCCGAACGCGCAGCGGGTGCAATCGCAAACCGGCGGGCGCGCCGGCAGCGGCGGAAATAGGCGTCAGCCGGCCCACAGGATCAGGCCAGATACCCCTCGAAGGTGATGTTGTCGGCGACCTTGCGGGCCTCGGCCTCTTGCGCGGGGGTGCGGACTGTCCAGCACAGCACCGGCAAGCCTGCCTTCTTGACAGCAGCCACCTTGTCACTGGCAAGATCGCTGCGTGCGTGTGATATGAAACTGGCCCCCACGCCCTCGACCTCTTGCAGGCTGGCAAGCTGCTCGCGGCGCCCGCCGGCCAGCTGGGGCCAGAACATTTCGGAAAAGTCGCATGTAACCAGGCCGATCGCCACGTCGGGTGCCAGGCGGCGCACTTCGGCCACCATGTTGGGATTGAACGACATCACGGCAACCGGGCCCTCATAGGCCTTGACCGCACGGGCGACGTCCTCTTCCACGGCGCCGGTCTTGGCGCTCAGCGTGCCGTCGGGATCCTTGATTTCGACCAGAACAGGCACGCGGCCGCGCACCAGCGCCAGCACATCCTGAAGTGTCGGGATAAAGTCGGCGCCGCCGCCAAGCCGGATCTTGCCAAGATCACCCGACGTGACCTCGCGCACGATGCCGGTTTCGGCGGTCATGCGGCCAAGCTCGGGGTCATGAAAGACCATCGCCCGGCCATCTGATGACGGGCGGACGTCAAGCTCGATTCCATAGCCGCGATCAATGGCGCGCTGGAATGCCGAGACCGAGTTTTCTTCGGCGCTGGCGGCCTTGTCATGCAGACCGCGATGCGCGAGCGGTCGCTCGAGAAAGGCAGGGGCAAGCGGTGTCATTTTACCTGAAAGATCCCTTCGATTTCGACAGCGACGCCAAATGGCAGGGACGAACTGCCCACTGCGGCACGGGCATGTCGGCCGGCTTCGCCCAGCAATTCGCCAAACAGGTCGGACGCCCCGTTGATGACCGCCGGGTGATCGCCAAAATCCGGGGTTGCATTGACGAAACCGCCCAGCTTGACCACCTTGACCAACCGGTCGAGATCGCCATTGCAGGCGGCCTTGATCTGGCCCAGCAGATGCAGCGCGCACAGGCGGGCCGCGGCCTGACCCTGTTCAATGCTCATGTCATCGCCCAGCTTGCCGGTGATCAGCCCATCTTCGGCCTTGGGCACCTGCCCCGAAACAAAGACCAGTTCACCGACCTGAACATAAGGCACATAATTGCCGGCCGGGGCCAGCGCCTCTGGCAGGGTCAGCCCCATCTCCGCAAGTTTCGATTCGATCTTTCCGGCCATGTCGGAACTCCGCTTTTCGGTAAGGATTCGCGGCGGACGCTACCCCTAAATGTGGTGTCGGAAAACACAAATTTCACCCTTCACGAAAGGCTTTTTCGAAATAGTCGCTCAAAGGACTCAGAAGATAATCAAGCGGTGTTCTGTCCACGGTCTTCAGGAATGCCGTAACCGGCATCCCCGGCAGCAGATCGATCTTGCCAAGTTTTTTCAATTCACCCCGCTCGGGAACAATTTCGACCAGATAATAGGATCTGCGTGTCACCTGATCGTCGTACGCATCAGCCGAGATTCGCGTGACCCTGCCCGACAATGCCGGCGTCCTGCGTGATGACATCGCCGAAAAGCGCAGGCGGACCCTCTGCCCCATATGAACCTGGTCAATCTCCAGCGGGCTGACACGACATTTGACAACCAGCGGTTTGTTACGAGGGATGATGTACATGAGGGGCTCGGCCGGCCGGATCACCGCGCGCATCCCGTGAACCCTCATCCCATAGACGACCCCGCTGACGGGCGCCCTGATTTCCACGCGGGCAAGCCGGTCCGCAAGCATGATGCGTTTTTCGGACAACCCGGCCTCGGCATAGCGCAGATCCCGCAGCCTGGAGATTGCCTCTTCCCGTCGGCGCGAATGCAGTCGAAGAATGCCGATATCGGCCTCGATCGCCTGCCCGGCGGCCTGCGCCCTTGCTATCCTTACCCCTGCCATCTCGCCTTCAAGACGCGCTGCTTCGCGCTTGAGTGCCGAGACCATGGACCCTTGGGCAAGCCCTTGGGACAATAATTTTCGCTGGCCTTCGAGCTGCTCCAGGATCAGTTGGCGCTGTCTGCGCAAGGCAGCGTGTTGGGCTGCCATCCCCTTGATCTGGGCGGTGATCTGTTTTCGCCGCGCGATCAGCTGATCGACCTCGCGTTTGAGGGTCTCGAGACGAGCCCTGAACAGCCGGGATTGCCCGCGCATCAGCAGGGCGATTTCAGGGTGTTTCCCCGCCGCAGAGACAAGCGCCGGATCAAAATTTATCGCATCGCGTCCATCGCGTTCTGCCTCAAGCCTGCCGCGGCGGGCGAGCATCTCGAAATACTGGCGGTCAACGGCGGCAAGTTCGGCACGCACCGAGGTGTCGTCAAGCCGGACCAGAACATCACCAGCCCGAACCTCGTCGCCCTCATGCACAAGGATCTCGCGCACGACCCCGCCCTCGGGATGCTGGACGGCCTGCCGACTTTGTTCGACGGCAACCCGACCCGGCGCAACGATCGCCCCGGATATGTTTGCCGTCAGCCCCCAGCCGCCAAGGCCGGCAACAAGAACGAAAAGCGCAAGGTAGCCCACAACAAGGGGAAAGTTTGCCCGCCATCCCCCAGCCGGCACGACAGATGACGCCCCAACCACATACGGCACGCTCACCTCACCCCTTCGGGCGCGACAGCCAGCGCCACCTGGTGATGATTTCGAAGCTGCGTCCGCAATACCTCGTCACGGGGGCCAAATTCACGGCGCATTCCGTTTTCAAGAACCAGAAGAAGATCGCATTCCGAAATGGCAGCCGGGCGATGCGCCGTGATGATGACCGCGCGGCCCTGCTTTCTGAGAGAGCGGATTGCCAGATTCAACGCATCACCGCCCTCTGCGTCGAGATTTGAATTCGGTTCGTCGAGAACGACAAGAGCCGGATTACCATATAGCGCCCTGGCAAGACCGACCCGTTGAACCTGCCCACCTGACAAGCCCCCGCCCCGCGGGTCAACCCATGTGTCATACCCGTCAGGCAATTGCAGAATCATTTCATGGGCCCCGGCGAGCCTGGCGGCGGCCACGATTTTTTCAGGGTCGGCTGATGCCGACATGCGGGCGATGTTATCGGCAACCGTTCCGTCAAACAGCACCACATGCTGAGGAAGATAGCCGATATGCCTGCCAAGCTCGTCCGGCGAATATTGCCCGATGGCGGCACCATCAAGGCGGATTGTGCCACCCGCATGCGGCCAGATACCGGCTATTGCGCGTGCCAGTGTGGTCTTTCCCGCACCGCTGGGACCAATAACCCCCAGGGCGCTGCCCGGCTCGAGCCGGAAAGACAGCATCCGCAGCGCTGCATGTTTCCGCCCCGGCGGGATCACGGTAAGTTGCTGAACATCAAGAATGGCACGCGGGGCCGGAAGCGGCGTATGGGGTGGTTCACCCGGCGCGCTGTTCAGCAGGTGCGAAAGGTTCTTCCACCCGGACAGCGCGTGCTGGACCAAAGGCCATTGTGCAATTGCCTGCTCGATCGGCGCCAAGGCCCGGCCAAGCAGGATCGACCCCGCCACCATTGCGCCCGCGCTCAGCTGATCTTTCAACACCAGATAGGCACCCAACCCCAGCATGGCCGACTGAAGGAACATGCGCAACGCCCTGATTGCTGCGGAAAATGTGCCCGTAAGGTCAGATGCCAGTATCGTACGTTCCAGGGATTGCGTGCGATACCTCAGCCATCGGTCGAAAATTGCATCCCTCATGCCCAGGGCGCGCACGGTTTCCGCCTGTGACATGGCGGTTCCGGCCAGATGGGATGCACGGGCCGTCGCACCGACCGCCTGCGCCACCACAGTGGCGGTTGTGATCTGGTTGGCGAATGTGAGAAAGATCAACAACGCCCCACCCCCAAGGGCCAGATATCCCAACCAGGGATGAAAAACGAAGATTCCCAGCAGGAAAACGGGCGTCCAGGGAATGTCGAAAATTGCGAAAACCGCGGGCGAGGAAAACAGTTGCTGAACCGCCTCAAGATCGCGAAGCCCGCTGTTCAGATCAGATCGCCGCCGGTCCAGCACAGCCTTTTCAAGGCTTGCTGAAAACACCCGGTAATCCAGCAAGGCCTGGAATCGCGCACCCGCACGCGCCATCACCCGCCCGCGCGCGTAATCGAGAATACCCATGACCAGGTAGAGGAAAACCACCAGCAGAGTCAGCGCCGCAAGGGTTTCTTCGGAACGACTTGCAATGACGCGATCATAGACCTGCAGCATGTAGATCGGGCCGGTCAGCATCAACAAATTCACCGCCACGCTGAAAATGAAAGCGCTGGCGAAAAGCCCCCGTCCGGCGGCCAGGGCAGGGAAAACCTCACCTTCGCAGTTTTTCCTTTTCATGCCCTTTACACAATCCTCAACGCTATTGTTTTCAGTTCAGCGTAAAGGGACGCATGATAATGTGAATTTTTCATCACTATCGCCGGGAAAAGAACGAAAGAACCGCTGTTTCAAGATCTTGCCCTTGCGATCCCCAAGACTTTCAGATTGTCTTGGCCGCGCCACGTCAAAAGGTTTTGGCGGACTTGTTGAACACGGGTGGACTATCCTTGCTGCAATCTTTCAGATCCGACATCTTGTCGCGAAAAAGAACATTTCTTGCACTGGCCGTGATGATGGTTGTCACAGCGGCATGTACACCTGCGCCCCAAGCGACCGGCATCAACGACCCCTATGAAGCACAGAACCGCAAGATCCACGCACTCAACAAGTCACTGGACAGAAATTTTCTCAAACCCGTTTCGCATGGGTATGGCAAGGTTGCACGAGGGCCCATCTCGACCGGGGTCGGGAACTTTGCGTCGAACCTCTCGCTGCCCCGCTATGTTCTGAACGATCTTTTACAGCTGAACCTCAAGGAAGCGACCCACAACACACTGCGCCTTGCAATCAACACCACGGTGGGGCTGGGCGGCATTGTCGATATCGCCTCCCAAGGCGGGTTGTACGAGAAATCGACCGATTTCGGGGAAACCCTTCATGTCTGGGGCCTTGGCGAAGGGGCGTATATGGAATTGCCCGTTCTCGGCCCCAGTACCACACGCGACGCCATAGGCACCGCGGTAGATTTTGCCATTGATCCCCTGAACCGACTGTTCACCGGCAGGCGCAAATATATTGCAACGACCGCTTTCATCCTGAAAAAGCTCGGCAACCGGGACAAGTATTCGGGCACCATCGAATCGGTGCTATATGAAAGTGAAGACAGCTATGCCCAGGCGCGCATATTATACCTGCAAAGCCGCAGGCGCGACCTGTCAGGAGGATTGACTGATGCCGAACTCGAAGATCCCTATGCACAATAACTTTCAGCCAGGCCGCCGGATCCTTCTTGCAGGCGGGCTTGCCTCGCTGGCCATCTTGTCGCCCCTGAGGGCCCTTGCCGCGTTGACCAGGCAGCAGGCAGCCGGGCTTATTGGCCAGCTTGTCAACGACCTCAACGCCATCATCAATTCGGGCAAGCCCGAAAAGGCGATGTACAAGGATTTCGAGAACCTGCTGCGAAAATATGCGGACCTGAACATCATTGCCCGCAGCTCACTCGGTGCGGCCTGGCGACAGGCAACCCCAAGCCAGCGCAAACGCTATACCGAGGCCTTTATTTCCTATCTCGCGGTAAAATACGGCAAACGGTTCCGCGAATTCATCGGCGGCAAGATCGTCGTGACGGATACGCGCAAGGTCAAAAGCGGCTATCTTGTCAACTCGACGGCTTATCTGCCCGGACAGGCGCCCTTTGCCGTTGACTGGCAGGTTTCGGACAGGAGCGGCAAGAACAAGATGTTCAACCTCTACATCGAGGGCATCAGCCTGCTTGCCACCGAACGCACCGAGATCGGCTCGATGCTCGACAAGCGACACGGCAATATCGAAAAACTGATCGTGGACCTCAAGAATCTGGGCTGACAGGGCAGATGACGGCCCCTATCGACGACCGAAAAGAGCGCCGAACAATCCCTCGATGATGGCCTGAACCGGATCGCGAGGCGTGCCGCCCCTGTTGTTTCCCTTGCTGGCCGGCATTGTGGCCGGGTCGATCATGGGCAGCGGCCGAGGTTCAACCCCCTTGGTGACACGCAGCATGGTTTCCTTCCAAATCTCGGCGGGCAACCCGCCACCGGTCACACCGGTCAGCTTGGAATTGTCGTCATTGCCCATCCACACGCCAACCACGTAATTCGCCGTAAAGCCGATGAACCACGCATCCCGCGCGCCCTGGGTGGTGCCGGTCTTGGCCGCGATGGGGCGGTCGGGAAGGCGCGCGCGCCGGGCGGTGCCGATGACCGAGGCCTGGTTCATCATATAGACCAGCTGACGCGCGGCCTTTTCGGTAATGACCCGCGGACCAAGGCCGCCCTCCTTGCCCATCAGCGGCTTGCGATCCCCCTGCAGGGAAAGCTGTTCCAGACCATATGGCCGCACGCTGCGCCCGCCATTCAGGATGCCGGCATAGGCGCCTGTCATCTCCAGCAAGGTCGCCTCGCTCGCCCCCAGCGCAAGGGCCGGCCCCTGCGCCAGCTTGCTGTGAATACCGAACTGGCGCGCCACCATGCGCACGGTGTCGAGCCCGACATCCAACGCCAAGCGCACCGCCACGGTGTTGATCGAATAGGCCAGCGCCTGGGTCAGGGTGATCGGCCCAAGGAACTTGCCCGAATAGTTGCGGGGCGACCACGGGCCCGAGCCCGGTATGTCGATGGTGATCGGGGCGTCCTCGACTATCGAGTCATAACGATACCCAAGGTCCAGCGCAGCCGCATAGACGAAGGGCTTGAATGACGAACCGGTCTGGCGCAGCGCCTGTGTCGCGCGGTTGAACTGGCCCGACACGCGCGTCTTGCGCCCCCCGACCATGGCGCGCACCGCCCCGTCGGGCGACATGACGACAATGGCCGCCTGCGCCCGTGATCCCTTTTTGACCTTGTTCTTGAACACATCGGCAAGCGCCTCTTCGGCCGCTTTCTGTATGCGGGGGTCAAAGGTGGTCTTGATGATCACATCTTCCTTGGTGGCCTTGGTCAGGAAACCGGGGACGCTTTCCATCACCCAGTCGGCAAAATATCCGCCCGCCCGCGCGGCGGCAGCCTGTGACAGCTGCGCGGGGTGGCTGCGGGCGTAAGCGGCCTCGGCCGGGGTCAGATAGCCCTGCTCTTCCATCAGCCCGATGATGACATTGGCACGTTTCTGCGCACGCGCCAGGTTGCGTGTGGGCGCATAGCGTGTCGGTGCACGCAGAAGCCCCGCCAGCATGGCAGCCTCGGCAGCGTTCACATCGGCCGCCGACTTGCCGAAATAGCGCTGGCTGGCCGCCTCGAACCCCTGCGAGCCCGCCCCCAGATATACCCTGTTCAGATAGATGGTCAGAATCTGGTTCTTGGTATATTTCGCCTCCAGCGCCAAGGCATAAGGCACCTCTTTCAGCTTGCGCAAAAGGGTGGACTGACGGCAATCGGCCTCGAACTGCTTTTGGGTCATGCCCGAAGTCGGGTCATATTCGTGGCCGAAGCATAGCAGCTTGGAAACCTGTTGCGTGATGGTCGAGCCACCATTACCCCGGAAAGGCCCCCGACCGGCGCGCAAATTGATCACCATGGCACCGATGATGCCGCGCGGGCTTATGCCGAAATGCTTGTAAAAACGTTTGTCTTCGGTCGCGATGACGGCGTTCTTCAGATATGGCGAAACCGTTTCGGCGGTGATGACCCCCCCGAACTGCTGCCCCCGCCAGGCAAAGACCTTGCCGTCGCGATCCAGCATCGTGACCGAACCGGCCGCCCGGCCGTCAACCAGATCAAAAGCCGAGGCTGGCAATTGCAGATAATAATAGGCCGATGTGCCCATCAGCGTCAGAACGCCCAGCAATACAGCGCGCAAGCTGACCCACAGCGTCAGGCGCAGCAGGCGTTGCCTGAGCTTGCGCAGGCCCGCGCCCAGCCATTGACGCAGTGTCCTGCGGCGCTTCCGCCGGGCGGGCGGCCTGGAGGGCCGAGGGGGCTTGCCCGCACCTCC
>WFQE01000237.1 GCA_015487165.1 Paracoccaceae bacterium
AGCCGGATGCCCAGATTGCCCTTGTCGCCCATCTCGACGGCGCTGCAGGTCAGCCCCGCCGCGCCCATGTCCTGGATCGACACCACCGCGCCGGTCTGCATCAGCTCCAGCGTGGCCTCCATCAGGCGCTTTTCGGTGAACGGGTCGCCGACCTGCACGGTGGGGCGCTTGTCCTCGATGGTGTCGTCGAACTCGGCGCTGGCCATGGTGGCCCCGCCGACGCCATCGCGCCCGGTCTTGGCGCCCAGATAGACGACAGGCCGGCCCACGCCGCTGGCGGCCGAGTAGAATATCTTGTCGGCATCCGCCAGCCCCGCGGCAAAGGCGTTGACCAGGCAGTTGCCGTCATAGGCCGCGTCAAAGCGCAGCTCGCCGCCGATGGTGGGCACGCCGAAACAGTTGCCATAGCCGCCGATGCCCTCGACCACGCCATTGACCAGAGATTTCGTTTTCGCATGATCGATGCGCCCGAAGGACAGGCTGTTCATGGCGGCAATCGGGCGCGCGCCCATGGTGAACACGTCGCGCAGAATGCCGCCAACGCCGGTGGCCGCGCCCTGATAGGGCTCGATATAGCTGGGGTGATTGTGGCTTTCCATCTTGAACACGACCGCCTGCCCGTCGCCGATATCGACGACACCGGCATTTTCACCGGGGCCACAAATCACCTGCGGCCCTTCGGTGGGCAGGGTGCGCAGCCATTTCTTGGACGACTTGTAGGAACAGTGCTCGTTCCACATGGCCGAGAAGATGCCCAGCTCGGTGAATGTGGGCGTGCGTCCCAGCAGGTCGAGGATGCGCTGATATTCGTCGGGCTTGAGGCCGTGGGCCTCGATCAGCTCGTCGGTGATTTCGGGTTCGGTTTGCACTGGTTTTCCCCCAATCAGGCCCGGTGAGGCATGGTTCACGCGCCTTTTAGGGTGCATGGGGCGCAAGGGAAAGAGGTGAATCGCCACGGTGGCGCTGTCCGTCGCGGTTTGCATGGGCTGGGGTGTCTGTGTCGGCCTGCGGTGATGCCGCAGCGCAGCGAAAATGCTTGCCCTGCCGGGCTATCGGGGTATTCTGACCGTCAAAGGAAGGCTGGATATGGCAGAATACCCACGGATTCAAAGGCTTGAAAAGGACAGCGAAGTTCCTGTCCATGTCTATGGCGCGCGAGCCAACCGGCTTGCGCGGCTGCGCAGCCTCGGATTGCCCGTGCCGCTGGCCTATGCGGTTTCGATCCCGACGGTGCATGCCATCGCCGCCGGCCATTTGCCGGATGTTGCCGGCCTGCTGGAACAGTTCGGCGAAAGGGGTATCGTTTCGGTGCGCTCCAGCCCCGTGCGCCGCGAATGGGGGGGGCCGCATACGCTGTTGAATGTGGGGCTGAACGATTCGACCCATGAAAAGCTGTGCCATCGGCTGGGCGAAGAGGCCGCAAATGCCCTTTATTGCCGGTTCGTGCAGGATTATTCGATCAATGTCGCGCGCCTCGACCCCGAGGCCTTTGCGGGCCTTGGCGATTCAGCCTGCGGGAAAAGCGAGGCGCTGCAAGCGGCGCTGGCGATCTATGAAACCGAAACGGACGAGCCCTTTCCCCAGGATCCGGTGCGCCAGCTGGAACAGGTGCTGCGTTCCATGGCGCGGGCATGGGAGGGCACGTCGCAGCGCATCCTGCGTATGGCGCGCGGGGCGCCAGCGGATGCCGGGCTGGGGCTGATCGTGCAGCGCATGGCGCTGGGGCTTGGCAAGGGCGCAAGCGGTGCGGGCGTCGTGCAGTTCGTCAAGCCCTCGACGGGCGAGCCGGCGGTGCGCGGGCGCTACCTGCCGCGCAGCCAGGGGCGCGACGCAATTCAGCCGGACAGGCGCGCATCCTATATCGTGTCGGACCCGCGCGGCCCCTCTCTTGAGGATACGAACCCCGAGGTTCTGAACGATCTGCGCCGCTTTGCCGATATTGCGCGCATGGGCTGTCGCGACGCGCTGCGGCTGGAATTCACCGTCGAGGACGGCAAGACATGGCTGCTGGATGCGGCCCCGGCCAAACGCAGCCCGCGTGCGGCGGTGCGTATCGCCGTCGATCTGGCGCTTGACGGGGCGATCAGCCGCAAGTCGGCGCTGCTGCGGGTGGAACCGTCCAACCTGCAACAGCTGCTGCATCCGCAGGTCGATCCCGAGGCCGAAATCACCCCCTTTGCCCGCGGCCTTGCTGCCAGCCCCGGCGCGGCCTGCGGGCGGATCGTGTTTTCGGCAAATGCGGCACAAGCCAGCGCGGCGCGGGGCGAAGCCTGCATTCTGGTGCGCCATGAAACCAGCCCCGAGGATATTCGCGGCATGCACTCGGCCCGCGGGGTTCTGACCGAGCGCGGCGGCATGACCAGCCACGCGGCGGTGATCGCGCGCGGCCTCGGCCTGCCCTGTGTCGTTGGCGCGACCGGCGTGACGCTGGATCTGCGCGCGCGCAGCCTGACCACATCCGATGGCCATGTGTTTCACGAGGGCGATGTGATCACCGTTGACGGCACCAACGGGCTGGCGCTGGCGGGCGAGGTGCCGATGATGCAGCCCGAACTGGACGGCGCATTCGCGACCTTGATGGAATGGGCGCGCGAATTCTGTGACATCGGCATCCGGGCCAACGCCGACACCCCCCATGACGCCCGAATCGCGCGCGCTTTCGGGGTCGAGGGGATCGGGCTTTGCCGCACCGAACACATGTTCTTCAACGAAGACCGCCTGACGGTGATGCGCGAGATGATCTTTGCCGATGACGAGGCCGACCGGCGCGCGGCGCTTGACCGTCTGCTGCCCATGCAGCGCAGCGATTTCATCGAGCTGTTTCACATCATGCGGGGGCAGCCGGTCACGATCCGCCTGTTCGACCCGCCCCTGCATGAATTCCTGCCGCATTCGCGCGAGGCCATGCAGGAACTTGCCGAGGCGATGGACATTCCGGTCAGCCAGGTGATTGCGCGGGCTGAAAGCCTGGCGGAATTCAACCCCATGCTGGGCCTGCGCGGCGTGCGCCTGGGCATTACAGTGCCCGAAATCTATGAGATGCAGGCCCGCGCGATTTTCGAGGCGACGGTCGAGGCCTCGCGCGAAGGGGCGGCCGTGGTGCCGGAAATCATGATCCCGCTGGTATCGGCCGCGCGCGAGGTTGATCTGGTGCGCGCGCGCATCGATGCCGTTGCGGCCGCCGTGCGTGCCGAGGCCGGCTGTGATTTTACCTATCGGCTGGGGGTGATGGTCGAAACCCCGCGCGCGGCCCTGCGCGCCGGCGACATGGCGGCAAATGTCGCCTTTTTCAGCTTTGGCACCAATGACCTGACGCAGATGACCTATGGCCTCAGCCGCGACGATGCCGGCCGTTTTATGAGCACCTATGTCAACCAGGGCGTCTTTTCCGAGGACCCGTTTCACACGCTCGACCTCGACGGCGTAGGCGAATTGCTGTCGATCGCCTCGGAACGCGGCCGTGCGGCCAATCCCGATATCGTGCTGTCGGTTTGCGGCGAACATGGGGGGGATCCGGCCTCGATCGAATTCTGCCGCATGGCGGGGTTCAATTACGTCAGCTGTTCGCCCTACCGGGTGCCGGTGGCAACGCTTGCAGCTGCGCAGAGCGCGGTCAGGGGAACCCAGAAAATGACCGAGGATCCTGTTGTCACGTGAGCCGGCCTTCCGATTCGGGCCGACAAGGTAACGTTTTCGAGAATGACCATGAAAATGCCCCAATTGGCAGTAAAATGGCTGACTGTCTGTTGTTCGGCGACAACAGATCCTCTGCGGATCATCGACGGGCCTGTATAAGGGCGGAGCGATTCGCTAGATCGAAACAAAACAAGACCGAGGCAGTAGCAGATCTGGAGGGCCGGTAAATGCGGCTATTGAAACAACTGGCACTTGTTGCGGTAGCATTTTCATGCTCGCTGCCAGCCGTGCAAGCGCAAGGCAGGCTGAGCAGCTCGAACAGCGCGGTGCCCGAGGCCATGCGTGCCCGCATCGTGACCATGCTGGGGCAGGAGATCTCGGTTCTCAGGCGCAGCTCGGGTGAACGGTTGGCAAAGCTGGCGATGGGCACCCCCTTGCGCCCGCGTTTCAGCTGGCCTTTCGGCGGCCGCAAGAAGGCCGACAACTTTCCGTTCACGGCCGAAAAACTTGCCGCCATGCCCAAGGCGCGTGGCGGGGCCCAGTGGCGTTGCCTGACCGAGGCACTTTATTTCGAGGCCCGCGGCGAAAGCGTGAAGGGCCAGTTCGCCGTTGCCGAGGTCATTCTCAACCGCGTCGATTCCCGGGCTTTTCCGAATTCGGTCTGCGGTGTCGTGCGGCAGGGCACCGGGCGCGGGCGCTATTCCTGCCAGTTCACCTATAACTGCGATGGCAAGGCCGAGGTCTTTACCGACCCGAAGGCCTATGAACAGGTGGGAAAGGTCGCGCGCATCATGCTGGACGGCCAGCCCCGCACCCTTACGGCGGGGGCAACCTATTATCACAGCACCGCGGTCAACCCCAGCTGGGCACGAAAATTCACACGAACCGCAACCATCGGCGTTCACAAGTTCTATCGTGACGACCGCAGGCGCTATAGCGCCAACTGAGGGGCCCCGACACCGGCCCGCAGGGGCGCTTTTCGGACGTGAAGTAGCGCAAACTTGTCTTGTCCGCCTGCCACCGGCCGTATAACAGGGCGCATCACCACGGCGGAGGGGAACATGTCCGACGAAACCAGCCTGGCCTTTGAGCTGCCGCATGCGCGCTCGGTCGCGACCGGTTCCGACCGGGGTGGCGACCCGCTTGACCGCATTTCGGTGCGGGATCATGTCAGGCAGGTGGAAATCGGCGCATTTCAGTCAGAGCGCGGGGTCACGCAAAGGGTGCGGTTCAACATCGTGCTCGAGGTTGCCCGACACGCCGCCGCACAATCGGATGATGTCGATCAGGTTCTTTCATATGACACCATCATCGAGGCCATCGACGAACAGCTTGCGGCCGAGCGGATAAACCTGCTGGAAACCTTGGCCGAGCGGGTGGCCGAACGGGTTCTGGTCAATCCGCGCGCGGTGCGGATTTTTGTGCGGATCGAAAAGCTTGACCGCATCCCCGGCGCGCTGGGGGTTGAAATCGTGCGCAGCAGGGTCAAACCCGACGATGTCGTGCGGCCGGTCACCGCCCCCGCCGAGGTCACCCCAAGCGAGGTTCACCCGCTGGTCGTTTTCCTGCCCAACGCCGTTTTGCATTCGGATGATCTGCCCGGCTGGCTGGATTCGATTGCCGCCCATGAACCGCCGGCGATCATCTGCCTTGAACAGGTGGCGGGCCCTGTTCCGCGGGCGGATGTTGCTGCCGCCAGCCGGCGCATATCGCTGCTGGCGATCGAACAGAACGCTTGGATTCTGGCCGGCAAGGACAGGCGCTGTGTGGTCGTGGACAGCCGGACCGAGCTGGAATGGGCCATGAAGCACGGGCAGATGTCGGTCTGGGCACCTTCAAAGCTGGTTCTCGACGCGCGCGACGGGCCTCGGGATGAAACCCCGCTGGGGCTGGCGCGCTGGTTTGCGCGGTCGTTTTCGGCGCAATCCCTGGTTCTGGCGGGTGGTTTCGGTTCGGAAACCACGGATGGCATGCAGCGGGTCGTGACAGCGCCCGAGGATCTCTGACCGGGCAGGGGGCGCTGCCCCCGTCGCTGGCGCGACTCCCCCGAAGTATTTGGGCAAAGAAGAAACATGGGTGAACGGCAATATTACAGACCGATCGTGCAGTCTGACGCGCTGCGCCCGGAGGGGGCGGTGTCGCTGGCGGGCGGGCCGTTGTGGTTTGATCGAGTCGAGATCATGCGGCGTGGCGATGTGGGCAGGCTGATATCTGCAAGGGATGTTCCGGCAGATGCGTTGAGGCGGCTGACCGTGCCGCGCGCGCCGATCTGCGGGCTGGACTGGACGCGGCCGCGCCTTTTGGGTGTGGTGAATGTGACGCCCGACAGCTTTTCCGATGGCGGCAGGTTTTTTCAGGCCTCAAGCGCGGTGGAGCATGGGGTCGCCCTTGCGGCGGCTGGTGCGGATATTCTGGATGTGGGGGGCGAGTCGACCCGACCTGGCGCACGGGAGATCGCCCCTGAGGCCGAGATTGCGCGCGTTGTGCCCGTGATCGAGGGGTTGCGCGCCGCCGGGCTGCGCCTGCCGATTTCGGTGGATACCCGCAAGGCCGAGGTTGCGCGCGCGGCACTGGATGCGGGGGCCGATCTGGTGAATGACGTCAGCGCGTTTGCGTTCGATCCCGCCATGGCAGGGGTGGTTGCGCAATCAGGCGCGCCGATCTGCCTGATGCATGCGCGCGGCACACCGGAAACCATGCAGGAGGATCCGTGTTACGACGATGTAGTGCTGGATGTGTTCGACGAACTGGAATCGCGGATCGGGCTGGCCGAGGCGGCAGGGATCGCGCGTGAGCGGATCGTTGTTGACCCGGGCATCGGGTTCGGCAAGACGCAGGCGCATAATCTGGCATTGATAAGGGCGCTTGGCCTGTTTCACGGGCTGGGCTGCCCGATCCTGCTGGGGGTTTCACGCAAGCGTTTCATTGGCACGATAGGCGATGAACCCGAATCCACCCGCCGCGCGCCCGGATCTGTCGCCGTCGGGCTGGCGGGGCTTGCGCAGGGGGTTCAGATGCTGCGCGTGCATGATATAAGGGAAACACGGCAGGCCGTCTTGCTGTGGCAGGCGGCGGTTGGCATTACACATATTGAAGGCTGATTGATGACACGAGACCTTTTTGGAACCGACGGCGTGCGCGGGCGCGCCAATTCATTTCCCATGACGGCCGAGGTCGCCATGCGGCTTGGCGCGGCGGTGGGGCAGTATTTTCGCCGGGACAAGGCCGAACACCGGGTGGTGATCGGCAAGGATACGCGGCGCTCGGGCTATATGCTGGAAAACGCGCTGACCGCGGGGCTGACCTCGACCGGCATGAACGTGCTGCTGCTGGGGCCGGTGCCGACGCCGGCGGTGGGGTTTCTGACGCGCTCGATGCGGGCCGATCTGGGTGTCATGATCTCGGCCAGTCACAACCCGCATTATGACAATGGAATCAAGTTCTTCGGCCCCGATGGTTACAAGCTTTCGGACGAGGCCGAGGCCGAAATCGAACGCATCATTGCCGGCGATATCGAGCTGTGCCAACCCGCTGCCATCGGCAGTGCCCAACGTATCGAGGACGGGCGTGGGCGCTATGTGGAATATGCCAAGACGACATTTCCGGGGCGCGGGCGTCTGGATGGCCTGAAGATCGTGGTCGATTGCGCCAATGGCGCGGCCTATCGTGCGGCGCCCGAGGTCTTGTGGGAGCTGGGCGCCGAGGTTGTGCCCGTGGGTGTGTCGCCGGACGGGTTCAACATCAACGAGGGCTGCGGCTCGACTAATACCAGGCTGGCGCAGCGCATGGTGCTGGAACATGGTGCCGATATGGGGATCAGCCTCGACGGCGATGCCGACCGGGTGATGATCATCGACGAGCATGGCGAGGTGGCCGATGGCGACCAGATCATGGGGCTGATCGCCACACGCTGGGCGCGCGAGGGCCGCCTGGTTGGCGGCACGCTGGTGACAACCGTGATGTCGAATCTGGGGCTGGAGCGTTTTCTTGACGGTCACAATATCCGCATGCGGCGCACGGGCGTCGGCGACCGCTATGTTGTCGAGGCCATGCGCGCGGGTGGCTTCAACCTTGGTGGCGAACAATCCGGCCATATCGTGATGACCGATTTTGCCACCACCGGCGACGGGCTGATCGCGGCGCTGCAATTCCTGGCGGCGATGGTGGAAACCGGCCAGCCCGCCAGCGCCCTGACCCGCCAGTTCGAACCTTGCCCGCAGCTGCTGAAAAATGTGCGCTACAAACCGGGCAATGACCCGCTACAGGATGATGGCGTGCAAAAGGTCATCTCGAAAGCCGAGGCGCGCCTCAAGGACAAGGGCCGGCTGCTGATCCGCAAGTCGGGAACCGAACCGCTGGTGCGGGTGATGGGCGAATGCGAGGATCCGGCGCTGCTTGAGGAAACCATCGACAGTATCGTGGCGGCGGTGGAAAAGGTCGCCTGATCGCCGTTCATGCAGGGCGGGGCGTGCGCGCGCGCTGGGAAATGGCCAGCCCGCCCAGGATCAGCGCCAGCGCGGTGATGAACTGCGTTGGCAGGGTTTCCGACAGGAACACGACCCCCATGATTGCCGCCCAGATCGGCACCTGATAATTCACCAGCCCCATGAAGCTGGGCCCGGCCGAGCGCACGATGCGCACCAGGATGACAGTTGCCAGCGCAGTCGGGATCAGGCCCAGATAGGCAACCGCCAGGAGGGCATCCGTCGGTGCCGTGGACAGTACCGCCATCGGTGTGCCCTCGGCAACCCACGCAAGGGGCAGCATGATCACGGCGGCGATGCTCAGCGCTGCGGCGCTGAAGGATATCTGCGAAACCGGCGGCGAAAGCCGGGTGACGATCGAGCCGAGCGCATAACAGACTGTGGCACCAAGGCAGGCCAGGCGCGCGAGTGTTTCCGTGCTGGACGTGGCTCGCAGCAACAGCGTGTCCGGCCCGATCAGGATCACCACCCCGACAAAGCCGATCACAAAGCCGACCCCCTTGCGCGGTGTCATCTGTTCGCCGGGCACAAGGAAATGCGTCAGCGGCAGGATGACCAGCGGCACGACCGCCATGGTTATGCCGGCAAAGCCCGAGGTGACATATTGCTGCCCCCAGCTGAGTGCGACAAAGGGCAGGGCGTTGGTAAACAGGGCCATGCCAAGCGCGTGCAGCCAGATCTTGCGCTGAACCTGCCCCCTTATCCCCGGCAAACGGTGCCCGCTTGCCCATGCCAGCGCCAGCAGGACCACCGCGGCGATGGTGATACGCAGGGCGGCGATGGTCACCGGCCCGAACCCGCCAAGGGCTACCGACACGGCCGGGAACGAGCCGCCCCAGATCACGCCCAGAAAGGTCAGCAGCGACCAGTTGAGCAATCCGGGGGATGAGGGGGGGCGTGGTTCGGGCATGGGTTGGTTTTCATTTCCAGTAGGGGTTGTGCTGGTATTCTCGGCGCCAGCAATAGATGTTCAGCCTTTCGTTTTCGGCAAGGCGGCTATGCAGTTTTGCACGTTGTCGCACCGGCGCAGGATGCTTATTACTGCATTGCAGCAAGAAATACTGCGATGCAGAAAAACGAGGACATCATGGCCTATTCCAGCATTCACGCCCCCGCCACGGTTGGCAACCTGTTTGCAAGGGTCCGCAATTTCATCGCTCACGAGCGCGACGCCGTTCGTCTGGGCCTGAAGCGCCGCGAGATCTATCGCGAAACCCTGTGCGAGCTGTCTTCGCTGAGCGACCGTGAATTGCATGATATCGGTGTTGCACGCAGCGACATCCGCTATCTGGCAATGGAAGAAGCCCGCAAGGTGACCCTCTGATCTGCCGCAGCTGCGGTTGTTTTCTCTCCCTGACAGCCAATTGAATCGGCGCCGTATTTCCTCCCATTTCCGGCGCTGATGAGATGAGGCGACCCCGTCCTCCCCGGGGTCGCCTCTCATTTTTTGTGCGGTATCAGTTCTTGTCCTGATCGACCAGCTTGCCGGCCGAGATCCACGGCATCATGCCGCGCAGGGTCTTGCCAACCTGTTCGATCTGGTGTTCGTCGTTCAGACGGCGCGTCGCCTTGAAGAAGGGCTGGCCAACAGCGTTTTCCTGCATGAAGTCGCGCACGAACTTGCCGGTCTGGATATCGGTCAGAACCTCTTTCATGCGTTTCTTGGTTTCCGCATAGGGCAGGATGCGCGGTCCCGAGACATATTCGCCATATTCGGCCGTGTTGCTGATCGAATAGTTCATGTTGGCAATGCCGCCCTCATAGATCAGATCGACGATCAGCTTGACCTCGTGCAGACATTCGAAATAGGCCATTTCGGGCTCGTAGCCGGCCTCGACCAGGGTTTCAAAGCCCAGGCGGATCAGCTCGACCAGACCGCCGCACAGCACGGCCTGTTCGCCGAACAGATCGGTTTCGCATTCCTGGCGGAAGGTGGTCTCGATGATGCCCGAACGTCCGCCGCCGATGGCGGAACAATAGGACAGGCCGATTTCCATGGCGCGGCCCGAGGCATCGTTTTCAACCGCCACCAGGCAGGGAACGCCACCGCCCTTGACGAATTCACCGCGCACGGTGTGGCCGGGCCCCTTGGGGGCCATCATCAGGATATCGACGCCGGGCTTGGGTTCGATCAGGCCGAAATGGATGTTGAGCCCGTGGGCAAAGGCAATCGCCGCGCCTTCGCGCAGATTGTCATGCACATATTTCTTGTAGGTTTCGGCCTGCAGCTCGTCGGGCATGGTGAACATGATCAGGTCGCACCAGGCGGCGGCCTCGGCAATGCCCATGACGGTCAGGCCCTCGGCCTCGGCCTTCTTGGCGCTGGGGCTGCCGTCGCGCAGCGCGACGACGACATTCTTGGCGCCGCTGTCACGCAGGTTCAGCGCATGCGCATGGCCCTGGCTGCCATAGCCAAGAATGGCAACCTTCATGTCCTTGATCAGGTTGATGTCGCAGTCGCGGTCGTAATAAACGCGCATTTTCAGATCCTCTTTCGGTTTTACATGACGAGAGGATAACCCCCGTTGCGCCGCATGAGGTTGCAGTATTTAAGTATTTGGGGCAAAGAAGAAGAAAATAATAAGTAAAAAAGGAAAAAACAGAAAATATCATGTTTGCGCTTGATGACACTGACCGCCGCCTTCTGCGCCAGCTTCAGGCCGAAGGCGATGCGGGCCTTGCGGATCTGGCGGCGCGCTGCGGCGTGACGGTGGCCACGGCCTCGCGCCGTCTGGCCCGGCTGGAAAGCGCCGGGGTGATCGAGGGATACGAGGCGGTGATCGACTGGCGCGCGCTGGGTTTCGCCGTCGAGGTCAGCCTGCGGGTCAACCTGGACAAGACCCAGCCGCGGGCGTTTGACGATTTCATCACAGCGGCGCGCGACATTCCCGAGGTCATGGACATTCAGACATTTCTGGGCCGCGTCGATGTGCGCCTGACGGTGCTTGCGCGCGACATGCGCCATTATCAGGAAATCTATCGCGACCGTATCCTGGGCCTGCCCCATATCAACGATATCGAGGCGCTGGTGCTGGTGTCGGACGTCAAGAACAGCGAAAGCCTGCCACTGTGATCGCGCTGGATGATATCGACCGCCGCATCCTGAGGGCCTTGATGCGCGATGCCCGACGTTCCGCCGGGGCGCTGGGGCGCGATCTGGGTCTGTCGCAGCCGGCCGTCTGGCGCCGGATCCGGCGCTTGCAGGACGCGGGTGTTCTGAAGGGCCGCCGCGTGCGGCTGAACCTTGATGCGCTGGGTTTCGGGGTTACGGTGTTTCTAGGGGTCAAGCTGGCGCTGAAGGGGCGCGTGGGGCTGGGTGATTTCGAGCGCGCCGCCAGCGCCATCCCCGAGGTGCAGCTGGTGCAGCATGTGCTGGGGCGCTACGACTATCGGCTGCGTGTGGTGGCCCGCGACCTGCCCGATTTCGAACGCGTCCTGCGCCGCCGCATCATGACGCTGCCCGGTGTCGGGGATGTCGAGGCCAATGTGCTGCTGAGCAACGAGCGCCGGCCCGGCCCGCTGAGAGGCCCCTTGGGCGGCTGAGTTGCCCTTGCGTCCGCCTGGGGCGAGGCATATTGATCGGGGCAGAGTTTTTCAGTTCTCAAAGGACCACGGCCATGACCGCACTTCTGCCCGATATCGACCCGGACGGGTTGCTTGAATTTTCGGTGGTGTTCACCGACCGCTCGCTCAACCACATGTCGCAGCAGTTTCAGCAGGTGATGCGCGACATCTCGGGCGTGCTGCGCGAGGTGTATAACGCGGATGCGGTGGCACTGGTCCCCGGCGGTGGCACCTATGCGATGGAGGCCGTTGCCCGCCAGCTGGCCACGGGGCAGAAGGTGATGGTCATTCGCAACGGCTTTTTCTCGTTCCGCTGGAGCCAGATTTTCGAGGCCGGAAGCATCCCCGCGGCCGAAGAGGTGATGAAGGCGCGCGCCCAAGGCAATGAACGCCAGGCCCCCTTTGCCCCCGCCCCGATCGACGAGGTCGTGGCCCACATCAAGGCCGAAAGCCCCGCGCTGGTTTTCGCACCGCATGTGGAAACGGCCAGCGGCATGATCTTGCCCGATGACTATCTGCGCGCTGTCGCCGAGGCCGTGCATGCGGTCGGCGGGCTGTTCGTGCTGGATTGCATCGCCTCGGGCTGTGTCTGGGTGGACATGAAGGATATCGGTGTCGATGTGCTGATCTCGGCGCCGCAAAAGGGCTGGTCGGCCTCGCCCTCGGCGGGGATGGTGATGCTGAACGAGGCCGCCCTTGCACGGGTGCAGGAAAGCAGTTCGACCAGCTTTGCGATCGATCTGGGGAAATGGCTGTCGATCATGCAGGCCTATGAAAATGGCGGGCACGCCTATCACGCCACCATGCCGACCGACGCCTTGCGGCGCCTGCGCGACATCATGCTGGAATCACGTGAAATCGGTTTCGACAAGCTGTGCAAGGCCCAGTGGGAACTGGGCAACCGCGTACGTGCGGCACTGGCGGCCCATGGCGTGAAATCGGTTGCAGCCGAGGGCTTTGGCGCGCCGGGCGTGGTGGTCAGCTATACCGACGACCCCGATATAAAGAATGGCAGCAAATTCGCGGCCCAAGGCGTGCAGATCGCCGGCGGCGTGCCGCTGATGGTGGACGAGCCGGCCGATTTTTCCACCTTCCGGCTGGGGCTTTTCGGGCTGGACAAGCTGCGCGATGTGGATGGCACGGTCGCCCGCCTCGAGGCCGTTCTCGACAAGGTTCTCTGAGCGCGTTCAGGTCGCGCCCAGGCCTGCCTTCATCAGCGCCTTGCGCACAGGCGCGACGCCGTGCAGGGTTTTCAGCCCCGCATGGCGCAGGTCCCGCAGCAGCGGGTTTTCGGCCATCGAGGCCCGGTTCAGCAGATCGATCCCCGTGACCCGCGCCCGGATCTCGGGCCAGCGGGCGCGGTGATAGCGGCGCAGCATTTCCGCGCTGCCCAGCTGCGCCGGATTTTCCGTCGCCAGATCCAGCAGGATGCGCAGATCGCCCAGGCTCATGTTCAGGCCCTGCGCGCCGATGGGCGGCACCACATGGGCGGCCTCGGCCATCAGCGCGCTGCGCTGCCCGTCAAGACGCGCGGCCAGCTGGCTGATGATGGGCCAGACCGACCGGCGCCCTTGCAGACGCAGCGGCCCCAGAAGCAGGGTGGAACGTTCGTTGATCGCCTGTTCGAATTCCCCCACCGGCAGCGCGGCCAGTTCCAGCACCCTAGGGCCGCGCTCCATCCAGACGATAGCGCTGCGGTGGGTGCCGTCCTGGGCATCGGGCAGCGGGACAAGGGTAAAGGGGCCACCGGTGCGGTGGATTTCGGTCGAGATATTGTTGTGGGGCAGGGGATGGGTCACCGTAAAGGCCAGCGCCTTTTGCCCGTAACGCCAGGTTTTGACCCTGATGCCCAGCTGCGCCCGGATGTTGGAATTGCGCCCGTCGGCGGCCAGCAGCAGCCGGCTGGAAATCATGCGCCCGTCGCTCAGACGCACGCGCGCCTGCGTTTCGCGGGTGGTCAGGCGGCCGCTTGCCAGCCCCGGCAGGAATGTCACATTCGGCAGCTCGTCAAGGCGCGCCAGCATCTCGCGCCGCAGCAGCCAGTTGGGCAGGTTCCAGCCAAAGGGTGCGTCGGAAATGTCGCTTGCATCGAAATCACGGATGTCACGGGCGATCGCCGCCTCTCCGCCGGCATCGATGATCCGCATGATCTGAAGGGGCGCTGCATATGGCGCAAGGCGTTCCCACAGCCCGGCCTGATCCAGCAGGCGCCGCGCCGGTTGCAGAAAGGCGGTTGTGCGAATATCGGCCTTGGGGTCGGTTTCCGAGGTTACGGGCGGCGTGGGATCGACGCAGATCACGTTGAACCCGGCGGCGCCCAGCGTGCAGGCCGCCGAAAGCCCCGCGACCCCGCCGCCGGAAATCAGGATATCGGTTTCAAGAATGTCCATGTGGCCTTCATAAAGATGCGCGGCGTGAACAGAAAGGGGCTTTGCGCTGAATATTGCCGCAGGTTCAGCGGGCGAGGCGCCTCAGAAAACCAGGCAGGTCCTCGGTCTGGTGATGAATGTGGGCGGCCGTTTCCTGGAACGGGCCGACAAGAACGGTTTTCATGCCGGCATCATGGGGATGTTCCAGATTGCGGGGGTCGTCCTCGAACATTGCCGATTGTTTCGGGTCGATGCCGTCGCGCTGAAAGACCCGTTGAAAGGCGGCCGGCTCGGGCTTGGGCAGAAAACCGGCATCCTCGACCCCGTAAAGGGCGTCAAAGGCTGTGGCCAGCCCGCGCGCGGCAACAACCCTTTCGGCGTGAATGCGCGGCCCGTTGGTATAGACCACCTTGCGCCCAGGCAGTGCCGCGATGGCCTCGCACAGATCAGGCGCGGGACGCAGATGGTCGAGCGAGATATCATGCACCTCATCCAGATAGGGGCCGGGGTCAACGTCATGTTCGCGCATCAATCCGGCAAGAGTGGTGCCGTAGCGGTGCCAGTATTCCTCGCGCAGATGGGTGGCGCGGGCCTGGCTCACATCAAGCGCCTGCATGACAAAACGGGTCATCCTGACCTTGATCTGGTCGAACAGCCGCGCGGACGGAGGGTAAAGCGTGTTGTCGAGGTCGAAAACCCAGACGCGGACATGGGAAAAGGCGTGTTTCGGCATATGGGCAGGCTAAAGCGCCAATGCGGGGGGCGCAATCTCTTGATTGCCAGGCGGGGGTGATTGTAGTCTGTGGACCATAGTATACGGAGAATGAAATGGCCGCACCGAAAGAGCCACCCAGGGATGCCTATGATCTGATCCTCGATGCCATTGATACCGGCGTCTATGGCCCTGGCGACCGTCTGGTCGAAAGCGAGCTGGCCGAGCGTTTCGGCATGTCGCGCACCCCGATCCGCGAGGCCCTGCAACGGCTAGAAACCCAGTCGATCCTGACCCGCACCGGCCGCAGCCTGATCGTGGCATCGCTGGACCACAACCAACTGGCCGACCTTTATGTCGTGCGCACCGAACTTGAAGGTCTGGCCGCGCGGCTGGCCGCCCAGCATGCCACCCCGGAAGAGGTGCGCGTGTTGCAGGGCATGGTTGAACATGACCGCGCGCTGGTGAACGACCCGGGCCAGTTGGCCCGCGCCAACCGGCGGTTTCACAAGCAGATCCATCTGGCCAGCCACAACCGCTATCTGATCGACCAGCTTGACCTGGTGCATCGATCCATGGCCCTGCTGGCGACGACCTCGCTTGCGGCCGACGGGCGCGGGGTGCAGGCGCTGGAAGAACATGCCGAGATCGTGAATGCCATCGGCGAGGGCGACGGTGAGCGCGCGGCGCAGGCCCTCAGGCGGCATTTGTCCTATGCGTTCGAAACGCGCCTCAAGCTGGATGCCGGCGAGGTGGGTGTTCAACGGCAGGCGGGCGAATAGGCTGCGGCAACGGTTATTGTGTATCCTTCAGGGTGCAGCATAGTCATCGCAGGAACTCAGACCTCTTGCCAGGGTCGATGGTGCCCATCTTGGAGCAAATTGCCGTTGACCGCTTTCTCCTCGCCTGGGCCGCTTGCGGCCCGGGCATGCGCCCGCCCCCATGGCGGGCGCATTCGCGCCCACCCGGGCGGTCGCCTGCCCTGTGTTATGCAGTTGAGCAAATCCGATCTGGGGGATAGATTCTGGACGGCGCGCGCGAACCTGTCCCTCTATCCAGTTTCGGCATTCCTTCAACCCGCCGACCGGCTGTGGCCGTGGCTTGTCTTGTCCCAGTAAAAGGGCGCAAGCATCAGTTCATACAGCGCCTTGTAAACCGCCAGCGTGCCCAGCGGCCAGTAAAGCGGCATCGTCGCGACCCAGGGCATAAGGTGGCGGTGCTCGCGGCCCGATACCGCATATAACCCGCTGACAAACAACACGATTTCGGAGCTGACAAAGCCGATGGCAAGGATCTTCCACGCCGTCCAGGGCAGGAGATGAACATAGAAGGGGATGATCCCCAGCGAGATCAGCCAGAGCGACCAGATCATCGGGGCCAGCGTGAAGGTCGAGAGCGTGCCCAGCAACAGCACCTGAAAGGCGGCGAATCGTTTCGGGCCAAGATCGCGCCACAGGCGGCGGGGCTGGCGCATATGGGTGATCCAGGTCATCGCATAGCCCTTGAGCCAGCGCGACCGCTGCTTGACCCAGGGCAGCGCGTGGCAGTTGGCCTCTTCGCGCGTCGTGGTGTTCAGAAAGGCGCAGCGATAGCCCAGCCGGGCCAGGCGAAAGCCCAGATCGGCATCTTCGGTGACGTTATGGGCATCCCAGGCGCCCAGCCTTTCAAGCGCCTCGCGGCGAAAGAATACCGTGGTGCCCCCCAGGGGGACGGGCAGGCCCATGCGCTCGATCCCGTGCAGGACGACGCGAAACCACAGCGCATATTCGATGGTGAAACAACGGGCCAGCCAGTTTTCGCGCGGGTTGTAGAAATCGAGATAACCCTGAATGCAGGCGACTTCCGGGCCGGTGGCCTGAAAATGGCGCACGATTCGCATGATCTGGTCGGGTTCGGGCGCGTCCTCGGCGTCATAGATGCCGATGACGTCGCCGCGGCAGAAATCGAGCGCATAATTC
>WFQE01000238.1 GCA_015487165.1 Paracoccaceae bacterium
AGCTGATCCCGAATCCGGGCGCGTCATCAGCGTGAATGAATGCCACATAGCGCATGGTCGCCTCCTTTCGAGCGGGCCAGCATACACGCCGCCGCCGAGGACGTCACGGGAATTTCGGGGCGCAAGACACACAGATATCATCACCTTGACACAGGCGCCGCAGGCGGGCACCATACCCGTGCAACCGCAAAAAACGGTTGTCGGGTTTAGCGGCCCGCCTGTCTCGAGGCGCTCGAACCGCGCCGTAATATGCGCGGTTTCCTTTTGGTCGGGCGCAATGGGGCACCTTCGGGTGCGCCGGTTCCTCGAGGCCGGTCCGCTAACCCGTTGTTGCCCGGCCACCCTTTTAGCGGAGGGCGCCGGGTTCAATGCGAACTCGAGGAGGTGCCCAACATGAGCACAGACAGGGCCATTGCGCCCATTTCCATCACCTTGCCGCCATTGCCGCGCCTGCAGGACAGATTCCTGGCCTGGGCGGCGATCGGCGTCATGATCCACGGCGTCGGCCGCATCGAGGCCGGCGAGGATATCAGAACGGACGAGCTGTTCGATCTGTGGAACGAGATGGCCGAAAGCATCTGCCAGGCCGAGGCGAACGACATCCTCGACCATGCGGCGCAGGTCGTCGCGGCGGTCGACAAGTCGATCATCCAGACAGAGCCCCTGTTCGCGGCCATCCGCCGCCAGGCAATCAGCATCATTACAGGAAAGGAACAGACAGATGCCTTTTGACGAAAACCACAACCGGATCATCCCCTTCGATTTCGACGACAACTTGGTGCGCACGACGATCATCGACGGCGAACCGTGGTTCGTCGCCGCCGATGTATGCCGCGTATTGGGGCACAGCAACCCCACTATGGCCATCAGCAATCTGGACGACGATGAGAGGATGACCCTAAGCATTACCGACGATGAGTGGGCAGACCTAAGCATTTCTGAGGGTCAAAGGGGCGGCGCGAGGTTCTTGAACATCGTTTCTGAGCCCGGCCTGTATATGTTGATCTTCACCAGCCGCAAACCCGCGGCCAAACGGTTCCGCAAATGGGTGACGTCCGAGGTGCTGCCCGCCCTGCGCAAGCATGGCCACTATCAAATGCCCGAGCGCGACCCCGCACCCCGACCGGGGGCGGCCGAGATGGTGCAGCGCGAATGGGAGGGCTGGCTTTCAGCGGTGCGCGAGGCGCGGCTGGTGCATGGCACAACCGCCGCGCGCCGGATCTGGGCGCAAAGCCCGCTGCCGCCGCTCGGGGGCGAGCCACCGGCGCAAGAGGCTGAAAACATTGACGATTCCAGCCAGATCGTCAGCTTTATCCGCGCCCGATATCAGCTGACGGGCAACCCGGCCGACCGCGTCAGGGCCTCGGACATGGCCAGCGACCTGATGGACTGGCAGCGCGCGCAGCACCTGCCGATCTGGCCGCAGGGGCGCTGCACCCGCCGGCTGGCGCAGTTCCTGGACCGCTGGACCGACCCCGAGACCGGCTATCGGGTGTTCCGGCACAAGGCCAGCGTGATGGCATATACCGGCCTTGTGCCGCGCGATGGGGCGCTCTGACGCCCCGCACCCCGGCCTCATCCTCTTGCGGGAGGGTGGGGCCAAACGCAAACAGGCCGGGAGGATTGAAAATTGGGGGCAAGGGGGCAAGCCATTGGTTGTAAAGGATTTTCGAGGACAGGGAGCGCTGGGAGGATATTTGCAGGTAACGCGTACGCGCGCGCGCGCGAGAGAAAGGGGTTTAGGGGGGTGATTTTTATTTTCTCAAAAAAAGGTGGAATCGTCCTCCCATTTCTCCCTACCTTGAAAAGTCGATGTTTTCAGGAATTGAATTCGATTTCCTATCCTCCCTCGCTTTTCATCGTTTCTCCCCGCAATCCCGTATTTTTCAATCGAAGAACAACATCTGGTAAGAAATGGTGAGGGTCATACAAGATATTGATCCAGCAAGGAAAGGGGCAGGCAATGAGCAAGAGGTTTGACAGGCTGCAGGCAATGATCGGGGGCGGGGTTGACCCTGTGTCGGCCGCCGAGCGGGCAACACGGCTGCATGGCCACGGCGCGGGAATGGCGATGATCAAGGCGGCCTGTCGGCCCCCGGTCGGCACCGGCCCGGCGGTGGTGCAGGTTGCCCCGGCCCGGGGGCCGGTGGTCGAGTTCCGCCCCGTGGCGCTGTTCGAGCGGGGCGACGGCAGCATCGAGGCCAGGCCGGACAGTTTCGACGGGCGCAGCGTGATCCGGCGCGGCGATGCCTTTGACCGGATGCAGGATCAGGCCGACCGCGCCGCCCGCATCGCAAGGCGTCGTCGTGTGCTGCTGTTCACGCGCGGGCAGATCGACATCGGCCGCGAATACCAGGCGCTGGTCGAGCGCCACCGCGCCGCCGGTGTCAAGCTGTCCAGCATCGAGGGCAGGGCAGGCGGCACGGGCAATGGCGGCGGCTTTCTCGAGGCGGTGCTGCGCGACCGCGAGCGCATCGACGAACTGCGCCGCCGGATCGGCGACGGCATGGCGCTGTCGCTGCGGCGCATCCGCCCGTCGGCGCGCGGATCGCGTCGGGCGATCACCGACCGCGCGCTGGTCGATATGGTCTGCCTCGAAGAGCGGACGATTACCGAGGTCATCAGCCTGCACGGCTGGAAGAAATGCGGCGGCACGATCGTCGCGGCGCGCGCGGCGCTGGTGGCCGCGCTGGAGCGGATGCGTGGCTGAGCTGGGGTGCGGGCAAAAATATACCGCCGACCCCCACTTGACTTTTAGCTCACCCGGGCGCACAAATATTGCCATCATCAGGAAATGCGCCCGGGGCAACCGCCTTCAGGGCGCTTTTTCATGGGCTCTTCTCAAAATCCGGCGGCAGGCGATGGTCACGATCTCGTTCCAGGCTGATATCGAGCGCTTGCGTCGCAGGCTGGACGATGTCCAGCGGCGGCAGCTGCCCTATGCGACCAGCCGCGCGCTGAACGCCACCGCCCGGGACGTGTTCGATGACGTGCGCACCGAGATGGAGCGCGCCTTCGACCGCCCGACCCGCTGGACGATGAACGCGTTCTATGTCTGGCGCTCGACCAAGACGGACCTGACGGCGGCGGTTCGCCTGAAGGACACGGTTGCGGGCAGGCACTACCTGCCGATCGAGGCAAGCGGCGGGCTCCGCCCCCAGACCGGCGTTGAAAAGCTGCTTGAACGCAAGCTGGCATATGCGGGCATCATCCAGAGCGTGATCCCGACGAAATGGGCGCGCAAGGATCGCTATGGAAACTGGTCGAAGGGCGAGCGCAATCAGGTCTTGTCGGCGATCAAGGCGCAGAGGGACAGCACGGCGAACACGACCAAACGGTCGCGCGGGCTGGCGCGGAACCGGCGGCGGGCGATGTATTTCGTGCCGCGCGAGGGTTCCAAGCTGTCGCCCGGGGTGTGGAAGCGGACAAGCAACAGCAAGCGGGCCAAGGTGAAGAAGATCCTCAGCTTCACCGACCGGCGGGCGTCATACCAGCCGCGCTTCCGGTTCCGCGAGGTCGCCACGGATACGGCGATCCAGCGGATGCCGGTGCATATGGCGCGCGAACTGGAAAATGCGCTCCGGACGCGCAGGTAGCTCGGGTCCTTCCTGGAAGGCCCTGCACACGGGTAATTCGGGCCCTGTTTAATTTGGCATCATGATATCGAACATCAGGTGATGTTCGGGTTGGTGTAGTGGTGGTCATGGACAACAAGTACCCATTGCCGGAAGGCGTGACAGACGCGGTCGTGAACATGACCCAGCTGGCGCATGCCTTCAACGTGTCGACAAACACGGTGTCGAAATGGGTGGCGCGCGGCCTGCCGGTGCTGACGAAGGGCGAAAACGGGCAGGCCTATGAATTCCAGCTGTCCGAGTGCTGGGCATGGTATCAGGGCCGCCAGGAGGAAGCGCGCCGCAAGAAGGAAGAGGGGGACCGGGCCGCCCAGCAGATGGCGATGGCGTTCCTCAACGACGATGCCGCAACGGAGGACGACGGCTGGTTGAGCCCGCGGGAAATCCGCGAGCTCACCGAAGCGCACATCAAGCGCAACCAGCTGGACGAACAGCGCGGAAGGCTTGTCCGTGCCGAACGCGTCTCGCGCCTGCTTGAGGACATCGTCATCATCTTCGGGTCCGGCCTGGACACATTGCCGGACTGGGCCGAGCGAGAGTTCGGCCTGACCAATGACCAGGTGGACAGGATGCAGAAGCGGGTTGACCAGATAAGGATCGACATGCGCCTGCGGATCGAGCGCGAGGCATTGGGGAACTCCGCCGAGATCGTCGAAGCGGAAACCGGCACACAGAAGACCCTGGGGCTGTAATGGTCGAAATTCCGGATGTCGCAATCGGCAGCGTCGTCAAGATCCCGCCGGTCGCGCCATTTCTGACGCCAGAGGAACTACTCGCGGACGTTCTGCCGCTCCTGGACCCGCCGAGCCGGATTTCGGTGACCGAAGCGGCCGAACGATACATGCGCGTGAACGTCGCAGGCATGTGGCAGGCATTTGATCGCTCGGTGGCGCCCTACATGGTCGAGCCGACAGACATCACCCAGTCACGCCGCTTTCGGGCCGTCTGTTTCATCGGCCCGTCGCAATGCGGCAAGACGAAGATGCTCGAAACGGTGGCGATGCACGCGGTGACATGCGATCCCGGTCCGATTCAGGTCATTCACATGACGAAGTCGGATGCGGATGCGTGGGTCGAGGAAAAGCTCGACCCGACGATCATGAATTCGCCGGCAATCTACGAGCTGCTCGGAAAAGGGCGCGAGGATTCGACGTTCAGCAGAAAGCGTTTTCGCGGGATGCTCATGCGGATCGGCTATCCGGTTGCCAATCAACTCAGCGGCCGAACGCAGCGGGCGGTTCTGCTGACCGACTATGATCACATGCCACAGCGCCTGGGGCCGAAGGACAGTCCCGAGGGGTCGCCATACAAGATGGCGCGCCAACGCACCAAGACGTTCATGTCCCGCGGGATAGTGCTTGTCGAGGGGACGCCGGCGTTTCCGGTCACCGATGCGGAATGGTCGACGCCAAAGGATGCCCCCCATGCGCTGCCGCCGGTCGTTTCCGGCATAGCGCAGATATACAACGAAGGAACGCGCGCACGCTGGTACTGGCAGTGCCCGGAATGCGACGATCTGTTCGAGCCCAGATTCGACCGCCTCGTTTACGATGAGACGCTTTCACCGGGTGCTGCGGGCGAAACCGCCGAAATGAAATGCCCGCACTGCGGCAGTCTGATCGCCCACAGGTTCAAGTCGGAACTTAATCGCGCCGCCTTGAAAGGGCGCGGCGGCTGGCTTCACGAGGGGCTTGATGGTCAACTCGTTTCCATAGACGATCCGGCCATCCGGCAGACGGATGTTGCAAGCTATTCGTTGAATGGGGCTGCCGCGACGTTTTCGACCTGGCCAGAACTCGTGGCGCATTACGAGACCGCCTTGCGCCGCTTTCGCGAGGATGGGGACGAGACGGATCTGGGGCAGGTGCATTATACGGATATCGGGGTGCCATATATGCCTCGGTATCTTGACGGTTCCGGGGATCTTGATCTTCAGGCGCTCAAGAACAACCAGCGCCCCTTCGAGCGAGGGATTGCGCCCAGCTGGACGCGGTTCATCACCGTTTCTGTCGATGTCCAGGCCACGCGCTTTCCGGTTCAGGTTACCGCGTGGGGCCCGCATGGGCTGCGGACGATAATCGACCGGTTCGATCTGTTTACCCCGCCGGAGCAGTCGCCGGGGGCGGAGGACCGGCCGATCGATCCCGCCCGGTATATCGAAGATTGGGCGGTGTTGCTGGACCTGGCCGAGAGGTCCTGGCGGGTTCAGGGTGCTGATTATGCGCTGAAGGCCGTCGCCTTGGCCGTCGACTTTCAGGGGGCACCGGGTGTTTCGGACAATGCCGAAAAGTTCTGGCGGGCGCGCAGGAAGGCGGGTCAATCCGGAAGATGGTATCTGACCCGCGGACATGGCGGGCTGAATCAGCGTGAACGCGTCTGGTACGAAACGCCAGATCGCGGGTCCAAGGGCAAGAAGGCCCGCGGTGTCAAGTTGTTGAACATGGCGGTCGATCGCCTGAAGGATTCTGTCGTCGCGGCCCTCGGGCGAACTGATGACGGTGTAAACGCGTTTCCGCTGCCGGATTGGCTCGAGCAGGAACACCTGGCCGAGTTTGTCGCTGAACAGAGGACCCTGAAAGGGTGGGAAAAGCGGCCGGGAAAGGTGAGGAACGAGAGCCTCGACCTGTCTGTCCAGGCGTTGGCCCTGGCGACGTTCAAGGGCCTTGAGCGCATTCGCTGGGACGATCCCCCGGCTTGGGCTGTTGGGGGTTCCGAGAACAGCTTCGCGGTCCCTGATGGGACGCAAGAAAAGCCGAAAACAACCAGGCGCCGCATTCCGCGGCGTTTGTTCTGAGAGGAGAGGCAATGGCCTATACGCAAGCCGATCTTGACAACCTGCGCCGCGCGATTGCCAAAGGTGCAAGGCGGCTCAGGATAGATGGCGAGGAGGTCGAGTTTCGCTCGCTCGCCGAGATGGAACGTCTTGAGCGCAAGCTGATGGTCGATCTCGGCCAGGCGTCGACCGGTCGCCTGATCTATCCCCAGTCGACAAGCGGCTGGAGGTGAGCAGAATGGTCCGTGGCAGCCGCCTTGCGTCGCGCATAAACAATCTGGTTGGCGTTGTCGCCCCGCGCGCGGCCCTGAAACGCGATGTGGCGATCGCCAAGCGCAACCTGCTCAGCGGGGCCATGAACAGCTATCGCGGTGCCGCCCGAGGTCCGCGCGGCGCCGATTTCCGCCTGA
This sequence comes from Paracoccaceae bacterium, assembly GCA_015487165.1. GTDB lineage: Bacteria > Pseudomonadota > Alphaproteobacteria > Rhodobacterales > Rhodobacteraceae > UBA5972. Next base: position 6,819 of record WFQE01000238.1, read on the forward strand.
ACAGCCATGACGCCATCGAGGCATCCAGGGCCGACAGGGCGCGGCTTAGCTGGATTTCCCGCGACATGCTGCGCAACAACCCACGCGTTGTGAAAGCGGCAACTGCAATGGTGAACGGCGTTGTTGGCCACGGCATCAATATGTCGGTCCGCGCGCATGATCCCAAGGATGAGAGCACACCTGCGAAAGTCGAGCAGTTGTTGCGCCGCCATCTGAAAACCAGGGATATCGATGCCGACGGGCGATTGGATATCGCGGGGCTCCAGGAGTTGATCTTTCGCACGATCATTCTGTCGGGCGAGGTGTTGATCCGGCGTCGGATGCGTTTTTCGAGTGATGGGTTCAGCCTGCCGTTTCAGATACAGGTTCTGGAGCCGGACTTTCTGGCGGATACGATCGACGGGCCGCTCCCGAACGGGAACCTCGCCATCCAGGGGATCGAGTTTGACAAGATCGGTCGTCGCGTCGCCTATCACCTGTATGAGGCTCACCCCGGATCGCGGCGCGCGAACTTGCGGATCAAACGCATTCCGGCCGAAAACATCATTCATCCGTTCGACATCCAGCGGCCTGGACAGGTTCGGGGGGTCAGCTGGTTCGCTCCGGTGATCACGCTGCTGCACGATATCGACAGTTACCAGGACAATCAGGTCAAGCGGCAGGAGATCGCCGCGCTGTTTGCCGCGGTATTGAGGTCGGAAACAACCTCGGATGATCTCAAGCAGGAACTTGGCCGGATTTCATCCGGAGCCATCCTGACCATTGGTGCCGACGAGGAAATGGACTTCACCAATCCGCCGTCGGTCGACGGGTACGAGGATTTCATGCGGGGGACGGATCGCACGATCGCGGCCGCGCTTGGTCTGACCTATGAGGGCTTCACCGGAGACTATTCGAAGGTGAACTACACGTCCGGAAAGATGGGCCGCACCGACACGGATCCAAACATGCTGCGGTGGCAGAAAAACATCATGCTCGCGCAGGTTTGCAAGCCTCTCAACGGGTGGATCAAGGAGGCGATCCGGGATGTCGCGGATATCGCGACCGACAGCTACGACATCATCTGGACGCCGCCGCGTCGGCCATTGGTCGATCCGACCAGAGACATCCCGGCTTTCGAGCGCGCCCGTCGGGCAGGTTTCAAGTCGCGCCGCGGCATCATTCGGGAAATGGGCGAGGATCCGGAAGCAGTGGAAACCGAGATCGAGCAGGAACAGAAGTGGGCCGACGACGCGGGGCTGAGTTTCAGCTCGGATGCGGCGATCCCGCCCCGCGCGCCCGGAAAATAGCAAGGAGACGGAAAATGACAGGTTTCAACGCCCCGCTTCTGGCGGCGCGAATGTTCAATGTGCCCCTGATGGTCGACCCGGACAAGGCGGCCGTGGTCTTGCGAGCGGTTGGCCCGCGGCTTCTCGGCCTATCGTCGCCGGAGGAAATTTCGTTGACCGGGCATGAAAATGCTTCTGAGCCGGCGTGGTCGCCGAAACCCTATGCGTCGCTGCTGGGCGACGAACTTGCGCAGGCGTTGGTCAATAACCCAGGGCGCGCATATACGGTGCATGAAGGGATTGCGGTCATTCCCGTCGTGGGAACACTTGTCCGACGTGGCCGTTGGACGGGGCAGAACTCGGGGATGACAAGCTATGAGGGTCTGCGCGCGCAGATCCTGGCGGCGGCCGAGGACCCGCGGGTCAAGGCTGTTGCGCTCGAGATCGACAGTTTTGGCGGCGAGGCAAACGGTCTCTTCGAGCTGACATCGCTTATTCGGGATGTTCGGGCGAGGAAAGAGGTTCGGGCCTTCCTCGCCGAACACGCGTTGTCAGCAGGCTATGCCATCGCGTCGCAGGCAAACCACGTGACCATTTCGAAGTTCGGCCAGGCTGGATCTATCGGGGTGGTCGTCATGCATACCGACCTCTCAGGCAATCTCGAGAAAAACGGCGTCAAGGTCACGTTTATCCACGCCGGCGCGCACAAGGTCGAAGGCAACCCCTACGAGCCGCTGCCGGATTCCGTCCGGGAAGAAATCCAGAAAGACGTCAATGCAAGGTGGCTTGAATTCGCCAGCGATGTCGAAGCGGGGCGAAATGGAAAGCTCAAGGCACAGGACGCCTTGCGGCTTGAAGCCGCGGTATTCACCGGGGCCGACGCGGTGGCGCGCGGCCTCGCCGACGAGGTTGCAAATGCGCGCGATGCGTTCCTGGCCTTCGTGAGTGAAATGTCGAGCGACGCGGGCCACGCGCCACCGGCGATGGCAAGCGGGCAGGGAAATGAAATTGGCAGCTCCGGCTGCGAAACCGGGGGGAATCCCCATCATGCAAAGGAGGGCAAGATGCCTGACACGAAAAAACAGCCGGAACCGAAAACTCCGGCAAAAACTGCTGCTGTTGCCGAAACATCGGCACCTCAGGAGGAGCTTCTGGCGAATGAACGCCAGAAAGCGGCCACGATCACCCGCAAGGTTGCGGAAGCTGGCCTGCCGGCCGCCATGGCCACGGAAATGATCGAAGAAGGGATTTCCCTGGAAAGCGCCTATGAACGGATTATCGACGCCAAGGCCGCTCGGGCCGAGGATGGTGGGGATATCCGCAACCATGTCGCTGCGACGGTGACGGGGGACGTGGTGGATCGCACCCGCGAGGGCATGACCCGCGCGCTGTATGCGCGCGTTGGTCTTGACGGTGGTGAGCGCAATGAGTTCACCGGCATGACCCTGCGCGAAATGGCGCGCATGACCTTGCAGGCACGCGGCGCGCCGATCCCGGCCGGCGGTGTCAATCAGCTTGCATCGGCGGCCTTTGCCCCGGGTATGGCCGGCGGCATGCATTCCGGCAGCGACTTTGGCAATATTCTTGCTGACGTCGCCAACAAATCGATGTTGAAGGGCTTTGAGGAGGTCGATGAAACCTTTGAGCGGTTTACCTCGATCGGTACGCTGACCGACTTCAAGCCCACGCATCGCGTCGGGCTGGATGCCTTCCCGAGCCTGGAAAAGATCGAGGATGGTGCCGAGTTCAAATACGGAACCACGCGCGACCATGGCGAGACCCTGGTGTTGGCCACTTATGGCAAGATGTTTGCCATCACGCGCCAGACCATCATCAACGACGATCTCGACGCTTTCAGCCGTGTGCCGATGAAAATGGGCCGCGCCGCGCGTCGCACGATCGGCGATCTCGTATATGCCGTGCTGACGGGCAATCCTCAGATGTCGGATGGCGTGAACCTGTTCCATGCGAACCACAAGAACCTGGCGGCAGCGGGCTCAATCCCGTCTGAGGCGGCAATCAATGCCGGCATCACGGCAATGTCTACCCAGAAGGACCGCAGCGGCAACGGGGTGTTGAATGTCGGGCCCAAATATCTGATCGCCCCTCCGCATCACCGTGCGGCCGTGCTGCAGGCGCTGAAATCCGAATATGCGCCCGATGACACGTCCAAGGCCGGGACCGCAAAGATGTCTCGCGCCTACAACACCGTGCGGGACGCCGCCATTCCGATCTTCGATGCCCGTATCCAGGACACCAGTTGGTTCCTGGCGGCCGATCCCGGTCGGTTCGACACGATCGAGGTCGCCTATCTCGACGGGGTGGCGTCTCCGTTCCTCGATCAGCAGAAGGGCTGGTCGGTCGATGGTACCGAATTCAAGGTTCGCATCGATGCCGGCGTCGCCGCCCTGGCCTGGGAAGGCCTGTACAAGGATCCCGGCGCGTAAGGCGGGCATCTCATGACGCGGGGGCGGAAACGGTTTCCGCCCCTGTTTCCCTGAAATGAAAGGATAAACCGATGAGAAACTATCTTCAGGACGGTGACACGCTCACCGTTGCTGCCCCGGCTGCAGTCGCTTCCGGTGATCCGGTGCAGATCGGGTCGATCTTTGGCGTGGCGATGGCAGATGCTGCACTTGGCGCCGATGTGGCGATCGTGCGTGAAGGTGTATTCACCCTGCCGAAGGTGTCGGCCCAGGCCTGGGCCGTGGGCGCCAAGATCTACTGGGACGCCACCAACAAGGTGTGCACAAGCACTGCCACCGGCAACACGCTGATCGGCACGGCCACTGCTGCGGCCGCCAATCCGTCGGCAACGGGCACGGTGCTGCTGGACGGCACGGTTCGCTGATGTCGTCGATCTTTGACGGTCTCGCCACAACGCTGACCGATATTTTGGGCGAGACCGTTCGTGTCTATCCCGGCGGTGGTGCCGGGATAGACGTCAACGGCCTGTTCCGCGAGGATCCCGTGGAGGCAGCGGACGAGTTTTCAGGCACCAGCCAGCTCGTCCTCGAGGCCACTCTGCGGGTGCCGGCCGATACCGCATCAGGGATAGCTGTCGGCGATATCGTCGATCCCGGAAACGGCAATACCTACAAGATTGTCAGCAAGATCCCGGGCAGGTCTCCTGCCGCGGACAAGTTCATCACCTTTGTGCTGGAGCGTCAGTAGGCGCAGGAGAGGACATCATGAAAAAGGTAAGGCTGAAGGCGCTCATGACCCTAAGCGCGACCGACAAGCGCGGCGAAATCGAGCGCGGAACCATTTTCGAGACAGATCCGCAGGAGGCAAGGGATCTGATCGCTGACGGGCGCGCACAGAAAGCGCCGGCCAAGAACAAATGACCCATATCCGCACCTTGCTGCGGCAGGACGTCTGGGCTGCCATCGACGCCGCGCCGGAGCTGGCGGCATTCAAGAAGTTGCGCGCCGAGGCGTTCGATCGGGACACTTCC
>WFQE01000239.1 GCA_015487165.1 Paracoccaceae bacterium
ATACATATCAAAGACTTACGGCGAAAATCGCCGTGTTTTCGCGCGAGAACATTTGCGGTTTCAGACCGCAACAAACCGCAAACAAAGGCGGAACAGGTGGTTCGATTTGCACAGAGCCGTTGGCGCTACGTTGGCGGTAGATTCTATCACCGCATCAATTTCGGGATTGGGCAGGAACAGGAAGTTCGCCGTAGGCTGTTTCAGGCCGCGAGATTTCGAAAAGCGGATATCCCGGCGGCTACTCCATTTTTTGCCAGCACATCCCGTAAGTTGGGTCAGCGCCCGAGATTGCCGGATCTAGCTGCGCATGCCGATGCACGGCCAAACTGGATTTTCCGCCCGTGGTTGAAGGTTGAAGCGGAACGTCGGGTTCTCCATACTAGCAGGAAGAGGTATTTCTTGAGGTATAGTAATGGCATGGCATCACGGCCTGACACCGGGCACCCCTGCGTACCAGATTGCATCTGAAACAAATAATCGCGTTCGGGTCGTCGCCGGTCCGGGTACAGGCAAGTCGTTCGCAATGAAGCGCCGTGTCGCGCGTCTTCTAGAAGAAGGTGTCGCGCCGAGTCGAATTCTCCCGGTTACGTTCACTAGAGTTGCAGCGGAAGACTTGCACCGCGAATTGGTTGGAATGGATGTTCCCGGTTGCGACGAACTGGAAGGAACAACTCTCCACCGCCTTTGTCTCCGCCGCCTATCGCGCCAGGCCGTCCTGGCAGCGACGGGTCGTCACGCCCGCCCGCTAAACCAATTCGAAGTTGAACCGATGATTGCGGACCTAATGCGCAATGGTCGTGGTAAGCGTGTAGTTCGAAAACTCCAAGCAGCATATGAAGCCGCGTGGGCTCGCCTTCAGCAGGAGGAGCCTGGCCACGCCGTGGTAGCGGAAGACGCAGCATTCCAAGCAGAGTTGTTGGCGTGGCTTCGCTTCCATGAAGCGATGCTCATCGGCGAAGTCGTCCCGTTGTTTTTTGACTTCCTTTCGGCGAATCCGGCAGCAAATGAAAGGAGCGAATATTCGCACATCCTCGTTGATGAGTATCAGGACCTGAACAAAGCTGAGCAGGGCGTCATCCGTCTGCTGTCGACCACTGCTGATGTCTGTATTGTCGGCGATGATGATCAGTCGATTTACAGTTTCAAGCACGCTCATCCCGATGGCATCCGTGAGTGGATAAACGACAACCCGGACGCCGCCGACATTGGCCTCGAAGGTTGTCGCCGGTGCCCAACTCGCGTTGTAGAGATGGCGCGTTCGCTGATCGCACACAATGGTAACCGCCCAGAGCGTCGCCAGCTCGATCCGATGCCAGCGAATGGTGTTGGTGATGTGAGAATCATCCAGTACGGAACCCTCGATGCCGAAGTTGGGGGCGTCTCGCAACTGGTGTCACAATTCGTCGCCGATGGGGTTCCTCCAGGCGACATCCTGGTACTTGCTCAGAGCAAGGCCGTTGGCACGCCGATTTTCGAGGCGATTGCGGGCGCCGGTGTCGCCGTCCGGTCTGAGTATACAGAAGCCGAGCTGAATAGTTTGGATGCACAACGAGCGTTCGCATTGCTAAAGCTGCTCGACGATAGAGGGGACCGGGTGGCGTTACGATGGCTCGTCGGAGTTGACAGCGACACGTGGAACGCTGCTGGCTATCGCCGCGTCCGGGAGCGCTGTGAAGCCACGGGGGATACGCCGTGGGCCGTGCTGGAACAGTTGCGCGACGGTATCCTGACATTGCGATACACCGACAATATCGTTCAGGCCTTCCGCGACCTGTGTGCCGAACTTGATACTCTAGAGACCGTTTCTGATCTCAACACTCTCATCGACGGCCTGTTCCCTGACGGCCAAGCCGAGACGCGGGAAATACGGACCTTGTCGTTGCAAGTGCTCGAAGGTAATCCTGACATAAATCGAACCGATTTTGTAGCCGAATTGCTGACTGCGGTAACCCAACCCGAGATTCCAACGAACGTCGACTACGTTCGCATTATGAGTTTGCACAAGAGCAAAGGGCTGAGCGCGCCGGTTACAATTGTGTGTGGGTGCGTCGAGGGCTTGCTGCCCCGTCGGCCCGAAGACGGTATGGCAGTGCAACAGGTGGCGGAATACATCGAAGAACAACGACGGCTATTCTACGTAGGCATCACACGAGTTAAAGCGGTACCGGGGGAGGGTAAGTCCGGAACGCTGATTCTGACATACGCTCAAAGGATGCCCTACGGTGACGCTCGGCGTGCCGGCATTCAACCAGCGCGACAGGATTACGGAGATGCTGTGTTGCTCGCAAGCCGCTTTATCAATGAGCTTGGGCCTCAAGCGCCTGAACCAGTCCGTGGATAGGCCGATCAATTGGTGGCTCACTGGCTGGATGAATGGCGGTAAGCTTGTCGAAAATGACTCCATATCGCACAAAGGGTGTATCTCTCAACGGAATCGTCAGCTCCGTCCTGCGATGCTAAGCTTCAGAAGCGCCAAGATTGAGAGCACCTGCGGGAGATGTCCAGTTTGGCGGGCCGCGGCGCACCAATCTGAATACGTCGCAAGGGGCGTTTCTAGGCCGACAATGAGCAGGATCAAGCCTTGCCGGCAACCCCTCCCGCCTGTCTTGCCGGGACGCCTCCACTTTTGAAATCTTAGGTTGATTCGACGTGAGACTCACGCCTCATGTAGTCGGTTGGCCCAAAGCAACGGGACCCCCTGGACAGATTCCGGCACTAAATCTTCCTTCTATTGAGCGCCCAAACACCTTATGTTGTCTACAGTCACTCATGCGTCGGACCTGGGATTTCTTATGTCTTACAATCTGAATTTTCCTGTTCAAAACGACGAGGTCTTCCAGCTTCAACTTGAGCCCAGTCAGATGCTGTTTGTGCTTGGGGCAAACGGAACCGGGAAATCGAGCTTGATGCAACGATTTGCGCAGCAAAATTTCGGGAAAACCAGAAAAATTGCGGCTCACCGGCAAACATGGATGAACACGGATGCTTTGGACATGACGCCGTCCACGAAGATCCAGATGGAGCAAAACATCCAAAATGAAGATCAAAATGAAGTATCGCGATATCGTGATCAGTTCGCCGCCCAGAAGGCGAGCATGACGATATACGAAATCATTGACGCCGAGAACGTCAGGGCTCGTAAGATCGCAGCGGCGGTAGATTCGGATGATATGGATGCGGCTAAAGAAACGGCAAGAGACGAGGCGCCAATTTCCGTGATCAATGAACTTCTTCGCCAATCCAACATACCGGTGACCATCACCATCCGCCAAAATGAACGGCTTATGGCAAGCAAGAATGGCGGTCCTGAGTATAGCGCTGCCCAACTCTCGGACGGGGAGCGCAACGCATTGCTTATTGCCGGCAGCGTACTTACTGCGCCACCAGAAACGCTTCTCATCATTGACGAACCGGAGCGGCACTTGCACCGGTCAATTATCTCGCCGCTACTAAGCCAACTTTTCGAGCGGAGGCCGGATTGCGGCTTCGTCATTTCTACCCACGATCACGACCTTCCGATGGGCGTGCCCGATGCCAGAACGGTGCTCCTGCGTTCCTGCCACTTCAACGGCCAGAATGTTCAGAGCTGGGAGGCTGACTTACTACCGGCCAACGGCCCTATTGACGATATACTCAAGCGTGACCTTCTCGGCGCCCGCCGAAAAATCCTGTTTGTAGAGGGAACTGAGAGCAGTTTGGACAAGCCGCTGTACAGCCTGATCTTTCCAATGGTTTCTGTGATACCGAAAGGGAGTTGCAGAGATGTTGAGCAGGCCGTCGTCGGCAGCCGCGCTGGGGAAGGTTTCCATTGGCTTCGCGCATTCGGAATCGTAGATGGAGACGGATATGAACGCGAACAGGTCGAGGCCAAACGCGAACGTGGTGTGTATGCTCTGCCATACTACTCAGTGGAAGCGGTCTATTTCCATCCTGAGATTGTTCGTCGGATCGCGGCTCGCCAGGCAGCGGTCACCGGCGACGCCGCTGAAGAAACGACTCGGCGGGCGCTGACGGCAGGAGTTGAAGCAGTTAAAGAACATACAGATCACTTGAGCCAGAAGGTGGCAAAAAAAGCCGTGAGAAAGCTTATTGAGGAGCAGATTCCCAACGATGACGAACTTCTGGCGGGCCAAGAAGTCAACATTGTGAATGATGCCGCCCGCATCCGCGCGGCACGAAAAGAGGAACTTGATGCCGCAGTTGCAAACAACGACTGGGAGGCCATTTTGATGAAATGCCCAGTCCGTGAATCACCCGCTCTTGGCGCCATTTCGACCGCACTTGGTTTCCGGAATAGGGTAGATTTTCAAAAAGCCGTTCGACAACTTGTGTCGACGGATAACGATGCGCTTAGTTTTGTTCGGGGCTTGTTTGAAAACCTTTTTGATCAACTGAAAGGTTGAAACTTTTTTCTCCATGGAAAGGACAACCGCAGACGAAATGGCGGCTCTCGAAAAAAAGACCTAGGCATAGGGGTCGTAGGCTCGAAGCTGGCTTTTGTTGCTGGATATTAAACGGAAGCACTGAGGCGGCCCCAAACAATGCCAAACACTCCCGGCAACCCCTCCCGCCTGTTTTGCCGGGACGCCTCCCCCCTTCGAAATCACAGGTTGATTCGACGCGAAGCTTACGCCTCATGTGTCGTCGAGGAGACCTGTGATGCCCGTCCACCTGACCGAATCCAGCCTGAAGAAGCTCGAGCCGAGGGCCCGCCGGTACCGCGTGGGTGATGACAAGGTGACCGGTTTCGGCGTGCGGATCTATCCCAATGGCACAAGGGTCTTCCGGTTCGAATGCCAGCTGGGACGCCGGCAGATCTCGGTGCGGATCGGCGAATGGCCGGCCTGGAGCGTGACTGCGGCGCGCGAGCGGGCCAAGGAACTGCGGCGGATGGTCGACATGGGCCAGGACCCGACTGAAGAGCGTAACCGGAAGACCGGCGCCACGGTCGCTGAGTTGATCGAGCGATACGCCGAAGAACACCTGCCGCACCTGGCCCCGCGCAGTGCTGCGGACCAGAAATCCATGCTTCAGCGCTATGTCGCGCCCCATTGGGGCCGGCGCCTCGTCAAGGAAATCGAACCGAGCGACGTGAACAAGCTTCTGACCATGATCGCCGAGGGCACGATCGACCCGAAGAAGAAGGACCGGCCCAAGCCCGTGCGTGCCAACCGCACCGGCGAGGTGCTGCGCAAGATGTTCAACCTCTCCGTCGAATGGGGGATGCGCAAGGACAACCCGGCCTCGTCGTTCCGCCGCCGGCTGGAGCAGGAACGCGAACGGTTCCTGACGCAGAAGGAATTGGCCCGGTTGGCCGTCGCGCTTGATGCTGATCGTGACGATCGCACGGTGGGCATCATCCGCATGTGCATGCTGACGGGCGCCCGGCTGGGCGAGGTGCGCTGTTCGCGGTTCGAGCATTTCAACCTCGAGAACCTGACCTGGACGAAACCCGCCAGCATGACAAAGCAGCGCAGGATTCACCGTCTGCCGATTTCCGAGGAGGTCGCGGCCATCGTGCGCCAGCGCCGGCTGGTGGTGCCAAAGGGTTGCCCGTGGCTGTTCCCGGGCGAGGTCGAGGGCCAGCCCGTGCAGGAAATCCGCCGCGGCTGGCACCGCATCCGCGCGGCCGCCGGGCTTGACGACGTCCGCATCCACGATTTGCGCCACACCTTCGCTTCGCTGCTGGTCAGCCGTGGAGCCTCGCTCGAGATGGTGGCGAAGCTACTCGGCCATGCGCAGGTCCAGACGACGCAGCGCTATGCCCATTTGGCCGATGCACCGCTGCGTGGCGGTGTCGATGCCGTGGCCGAGATGCTGCGGCCCCGGCCCAGGGTGGTGGCGGGACGTCAGCCCTGACCCTGAAGTTCGCGCCAGAGTGGCGTCAGGCGGCGCCGCGCTGTGCTCTCGTCCGGCACATCGCCCTGCTCGGCAAACCAATCCAGCGCCCAGCGTACCAGCTCCGACTGGCTGGCAGGCGCGCCATCTCGCGTGGCCCGTGCGATCAGGCCATAGGCCATCTTTTCCCAGTCATACCGCAACGCTCCGCCCGCGCGGACCATGACCAATCCTTCCTCGGCTTCGAAGCGTTCGGCGTCAGAGCCCAGTATTGCCAGTTCCTCGAGGCTGATCATAAGGCCTTCCTCCGGATCGGTGATCGTGCACCAGCCATCGACCTGCTCGAGCGGCCGGATGCGCTTGAGGTAGGCCGCCATGCCGCTCCGACCCCTTCTCCAGAACAGCGGGAGGATATCGGCGGTTGCAACCTCGAGAAAACCGCCAATCTCCTGGCAGCCGCAGGTCACCGGCGGAATTCCGGTGACGATCCGCAGGCGTCCCCTGGCGGACCATATACCGATATCCGCGATCTGGCATTTCCACCGGATGGCGGCTTCGGGAATGGTGAGAATGGTATGGGTTTGGGCAAAATTCACTGGCTGACCTCCTTTCATTCCCAAGCCGAACGGGCACAGGGGTGAGGTCGCAGGTATCTCCGGCCGCAAGCTTGGCGCTCACGGATTTCAGCCTGCTTTCCTGGGCTTTTGCGGCCTTGGTGGCGTCTGGCATGCCGCCGGCCATCTCTGCTCGACTGGTCTCGCCCTGCGGTTCTGGCCGAACCAGATGCACACGCTGGAGGCGATTCGGTCAAGGCCAAATTTCGGGTTCTGTGGTGTTCAATCGGCAGAATCTTGCAAGATGAAAATCAGGGGGTGGCAGGCGGCTGCGTCGGTTCTGCCGGGACGCCTCCCCCGGTCGTTCCGCCACCACGCTTGCAGGCTCACGCATCCCGCGCGGGCCGGGATGCAAGGAGGCAGGAATGGAAGAACAGGCATCGGAAAACCGGGAGGGGTCACTGCTCGAGGGGTGGATATCCCGCGTCGAACTGGCGCGTGAACTTGGGGTATCGGTCGACACGCTGGCGCGCTGGGAAACCAGCCGATGCGGCCCGCCGCTGGCCCGGATCGGGCGCTGCGTGTTCTACCGGCGCGCGGCGGTTCTGGAATGGCTGGAAAGCCGGGAACAGGCGCGGGGCGGACGATGACCGGCCTGGCGCACATTTCCCGCTTTTCGCACGAAACCGCCCGGCGGATCATCGAGCGCCCGGACCTGCACGGGACCGAGCACCTGCGCGCGGCCTGTGTCTGGCTGACCATTCATGGTGACTGGCTGGACGTGAACCGCGCGGCCGCCCTGATGCGCGCGCTCGACCGGGGCGAGGCACCTCGGCCATTGCCGCCGCGTGGGCCCGACATGGAAGGGGCCGTCAGCGAGCGGCAGCGTGCGGCCGTGATCTCGGCGGTTGCGGGTGAACGGGCGCGGAGGCTCGCATCTGCGCGCCTGAAATGCGATCGCGATCTGCTCGAAGGCAGGATGAAGGCATCCGACCGGCTGGGCCGGGCGCTGATCGCCTGCATGGCCCTGATCGCCATTGCCGCCGCCGTGGTGCTCGCCCTCACCATCGGGGGGCGGCCATGATGCGCGACAGGATCTGGGCCGCCGTCGAGTGGGTGCGTGGCGAAGGTGGCCCGGCGCTGGGCCAGCAGTTGCTGGATGGCGCCCGCGGCTGGGAATTCTGCGCCCGGCGCGAATGCCTGGTGGCAGCGACCGACGCGGGTAACGGCTGGGTGGAGGTGCGGGTGAACGCCCGGGGCGAGATCGTGGTGTCGGTCTACGAGCCCGCGATGCTGACCCTCTGGGCGGCCGTGCTGCCCGACGGCGTACGCAAGGCCAGACGCCGCTGCCCCACCTGCCAGCATTTCCTGGACCGCGAAGGCGCCGGGCACCTCGCTGGCTGCCCCGAGGAAACCCGCCTTGCCCTTCCGGCCGGGGAGGGGGCGTCATGAGTCATTTCGCGACCACCTGGGCGATCCGCCAGAAGGGCCTGAAACCGGCCACCAAGCTGGTGCTCTGGTATCTCGCCGATCGCCACAACCCAGATTACGGCTGTTTTCCCTCGCAGGAGAGCCTTGCGCGCGATGCCGAGATGTCGCGCGCAAGCGTCAACCGCCACCTCGCCACGCTCGAGGAGATGGGCCTGATCCGGCGCGTGCGGCGCACCGACACCGCCACCGGCCGGGTCAAGGCGACCCGCTATCTGCTGGCCTTCGAGGACGAGTTCGAGCCGCCACCGGACGAGGCCCCGTGTCTCGAATTGACACACGGTCCGTGTCTCAAATCGGGCGATTCCCGTGTCTCAAATTGCGACACTAACCTTGTAATAGAACCCGTAAGGATGATGATGACGAAGCAGGCGCGCGAATTTCGCGCATCCCTGCTCAGGGCGCTGGGCGCCGATCCCGACACCGGCAAGGTCCGGGGCGAGGGCCACATCGTCGGCACCGCCGCCGACATGGCTGAGGCCGATCGCTGGATCGGAGATCTTGGCCTCAGCGAGGCGGAATGCCTCGGCGTCATCCGCGATGTCCTGCGCCGGGCACCACAGATCCCCCACAGCTTTCGCTATTTCCGCGATGCCATGCGCGCCTATGCCGCCCGCAAGCAGGAAGCCCCCCTGACGCCGAAGGCCGGCTGGGCACCAAAACCCGCGCCCACCATCCGTGCGCAGCTTCCCGAGGAATACCGCAGGAAGGGGGCAGGCAATGACTGACCATGACATCGTCACCACGCGCTTCAACGACTGGCTGGAGCGTTACGCCGCGCCCACGCATCTGCGCGACAAGCCCGAGGCTGCCCAGCGCGAAGCCAATGCGCTCTTGGCCGCAGCTCTGCGCCACGCACCGGAAACCCGCGCGGCAGACTGGGTTTCTGCCCTTTGCGCGGAACTGGACCGCACCGCCACCACCCGTTGCTGGCCCACGGTACGCGAGATCGAAACCGCGGCCGGCAAGGCGCACCTAGCGCTGGGTCCGCGCGAGCAGGTTCAAAGCGATTGGCGCCTTGATGACGCGGCCATCACGGCGAAACGCATCCGCAATGGCGAACCCTTTGCCGAAAACCACCTGCACGGTCGCATTGCCGACGAGATGCTGCGCCGGGGCCTGATCACAAGCGCCGAACTCGCGGAACTGCGCAGGATCGTGGCCGCGCAGAAAGAGCGTTGGAGGTGAGGCGATGAGCGGGAAGGGAAAAAAGCTCACCGCCTCGGAAATCGCCGACCGGATGGAGGACGCCGCTCGTACCCTGCGCCGCC
>WFQE01000240.1 GCA_015487165.1 Paracoccaceae bacterium
CTATAGAAACGCGCTCATGCGGGACGGCCGGCGAAAGGGCTGCCGAGTCGCCCCAACGACCACACCCTTGTGAAAGGGGACGGAAATGCCCAAGATGAAGACGAAATCAGGCGCGAAAAAGCGCTTCAAGATGACGGCCACAGGCCGCGTCCGGGCCGCCCAGGCGGGAAAACGCCACGGCATGATCAAACGCACGAAGAAATTCATCCGCAACGCCCGTGGCACCACCACGCTGAGTGCCCAGGATGAAAAGATCGTCAAGAAATACATGCCCTACGCGCGCTAAGGAGGCCTGAAAAATGTCACGAGTCAAAGGAGGCGCGGCCTCGCACGCCCGCCACAAGAAGGTCATCAAGGCCGCCAAGGGCTATTATGGCCGTCGCAAGAACACCTTCCGCACCGCCAAGCAGGCGGTCGACAAGGCCAACCAGTATGCAACCCGCGACCGCAAGCAGCGCAAGCGCAATTTCCGCGCCCTGTGGATCCAGCGGATCAACGCCGCCGTGCGCGCCCAGGACGAATCGCTGACCTATTCGCGCTTCATCAACGGGCTCGGCAAGGCCGGGATCGAGGTTGACCGCAAGGTTCTGGCCGATCTGGCCGTGAACGAACCCGACGCATTTGCCGCGATCGTCAGCCAGGCCAAGGCCGCACTGGGCTAAGGCCCGGCACACCACCCCGATTTTGAAAGCCCCGCAGTCCAACCTGCGGGGCTTTCGTCTGTCTGGAAGGCGGGCCTATTTTTTCGACAGGCTGCACACTTTCGGGCCAAAGCTGCCGGGAATCTTGCCGTTGCTGCCATCATTCAACAGGATGACGACGGCCGTTGCATCCTTGTTGATGATGGCATCATAGATGGCATCGAACTGCATTTGAGTGGTCCAGATCCCGCGCCCAAAGGAACTTTCGCAGGGCTTGCCCAGAACATTGTCGCAGCCACTGTCGGCGCCATATTTGCCGATACATTCGGCCTCGGTGGTAAATGCCCTCAGATTGGCATGCGGGATCGCGATGCTCAGCTCGCGTGCCACCACTGGCGAGGTCGACATCATGCCGAACGACAGGGCAAGCATCACCCCTTTGGCCGCAATGCCGGCCAGGCTGTATTTCTTCGTCATTGAAACGACTTTCTTTGTGTCAGGAAAATTAGCCCGACCAGCCTAGGTGTGACGCAGCTTCCTGTCCATCGAAAGATTCCCCGCCTGCCGCGGCACTTGCATTTCCCGGCCTTTTGGGGCTAGCAGATGTTTCCCGGCAACGGTTTTCCCCTCGGTCAGGCCGGATGCCGAAACCGCATTTTTCACCTGTGCAAGAGGTCGCTTCGTGTCCGGATTTGAACCCCGCAACCCCGACTTCGAAAACCATATCCGTCAGGCTTTCGCAGATCAGGGCCTGATGCGCAGCTTTGGCGCCGAACTGACCGAGGTCGCCCCGGGGCGCATCACCATCGAACAGGATTTCGGCGACCACCTGCTGCAACAGCATGGCGGCCTGCATGGCGGTGCCATCGCGGCGCTGCTCGACACCGCCTGCGGATTTGCCGCCGTCACCCTGCTGCCCGCCGGCAAGGGGATCACCACCATCGAATTCAAGACAAACTTCCTGTCGGCCGGCCTGGGGACGCGCTTTCGCGCCAGCGCCGAGGTGCTGAAACCGGGCCGCAGCATCATCGTCGCCGAGGGCCGCCTCTGGTCCCTGCGCGAGGGGGGTGAAAAACTGATCGCCAGCATGACCGCGACAATGATGGTGATCGATTTGCAGGGGTAGCATCCTTCACCGGCCGCACCCCTTGCATTCCCCGCCCTCAATGGCTAGCACCAAGCCCAACGCGAAACTCGTGAATGGATGACGACATGGACGGCTTAGAGGCGCTCAGGAACAGGTATCTCCAGGAAATTTCGGCTGCCTCCGACGAGGCCGCGCTGGAATCCGTGCGCGTCGCCGCGCTGGGCAAGAAGGGCGAGATCAGCCTGAAAATGCGCGAACTGGGCAAGATGACCCCGGACGAGCGCAAGATCGCCGGCCCCGCCCTGAACGCACTCAAGGCCGAAATCAACACGGCGCTTGTCGCCCGCAAGGCCGCACTGGCCGACGCCGCGCTGGAAGAGCGCCTGAAAAACGAATGGCTCGATGTCACGCTGCCGGGCCGGCCGCGCCGACAGGGCAGCATCCACCCTGTCAGCCAGGTGACCGAGGAAATCATCGCCATCTTTGCCGATCTCGGCTTTTCCGTCGCCGAAGGCCCCCAGATCGAGGATGACTGGTATAATTTCGACGCCCTCAACATCCCGCCCGAGCATCCGACCCGCACGGAAATGGATACCTTCTACATGCACAAGGCGGATGATGACGACCGCCCGCCCCATGTGCTGCGCACCCATACCAGCCCGGTCCAGATCCGCCACATGCAAAAGGCGGGCGCGCCCACCCGCATCATTGCGCCGGGCCGCGTCTATCGCGCCGATTACGACCAGACCCACACGCCCATGTTCCACCAGGTCGAGGGGCTGGCCATCGACCGCGACATCTCCATGGCCAATCTCAAATGGGTGCTGGAAGAATTCTGCCGCGCCTTCTTCGAGGTCGATAATGTGGAACTGCGCTTTCGTGCCTCCCACTTCCCCTTTACCGAACCCAGCGCCGAGGTCGATCTGCGCTGCTCGTGGGAGGGCGGCCAGCTCAAGGTCGGCGAGGGCGATGACTGGATGGAAATTCTCGGCTCCGGCATGGTGCACCCAAAGGTGCTGCGCGCCGGCGGCATCGACCCCGACGAATGGCAGGGCTTTGCCTTCGGCATCGGCATCGACCGGCTTGCCATGTTGAAATACGGCATCCCCGACCTGCGCGCCTTTTTCGACAGCGACCTGCGCTGGCTGCGCCATTACGGTTTCGCAGCACTGGCCCAGCCCAACCTGCACGGCGGCCTCAGCGGCTGACAGGCGCAGCGCGCTGCCTTCTTCTTTGCCCAAATACTCCGGGGGGGTCGCGCAGCGACGGGGGCGGCGCCCCCTCTATGCCTGAACCAGCCGCCCCCACAGATCATATTCGCCGGCCTCGTCCACCTCGACCGAAACGATATCGCCGGGCTTCAGCCCTTCAAATCCCTCGTCGATGAACAGGTTGCCGTCGATCTCGGGCGCATCCGCCCATGTGCGGCAGGTGGCGCCCTGATCGTCCACCTCGTCCACGATCACCTGCAGGCGCTGGCCCAGCTTCTGCGCCAGCTTGCGCGCCGAAATGGCTTGCGCGCGCTCCATGAAACGTTCCCAACGCTCCTGCTTGACCTCTTCGGCCACATGGTCCGGCAGATCGTTCGACCGCGCCCCGGCCACGTTTTCATATTTGAAGCACCCCACCCGATCCAGCTGCGCCTCGTCCAGCCAGTCCAGCAGGAATTCGAACTCCTCTTCCGTCTCGCCCGGATAGCCCACGATGAAGGTCGAGCGCAGCACGATATCGGGGCAGATCCCGCGCCAGCGCGCGATCTCGTCCAGCACCTTCGCGCTGGCCGCCGGGCGCGCCATGCGGCGCAACACATCCGGGTGCGCATGCTGAAACGGAATATCCAGATAGGGCAGCACCATCCCGCCGGCCTCGGACAGCTGCCCCATCAGCGGGATCAACTCGCGCACATGCGGATAGGGATAGATATAGTGCAGCCGCACCCAGGCCCCCAGCTTGCCAAGGTCGCGCGCCAGATCGGTGATATGGGCGCGATGGCCCCGTTCCTCGGCATGGCGAATATCCACCCCATAGGCCGAGCTGTCCTGGCTGATCACCAGCAACTCGCGCACGCCGCTTTCCACCAGCCTTTCCGCCTCGCGAACCACCGCATGCGCCGGCCGGCTGACTAGGCGCCCGCGCATGTCGGGGATGATGCAGAAACGGCATTTGTGATTGCAGCCTTCGGAAATCTTCAGATAGGCGTAATGGCGCGGCGTCAACCGCACCCCGCTTTCCGGCAGCAGATCGACAAAGGGGTCGGGGCTGGGCGGCACTGCCTGATGCACCGCGTCGATCACCTGTTCATATTGATGCGCGCCGGTCACGGCCAGCACCTGCGGATGCGCGCCCGTGATGAATTCGGGCTCGGCCCCCAGACAGCCGGTCACGATCACCCGCCCGTTTTCGGCCAGCGCCTCGCCAATGGCGGCCAGGCTTTCGGCCTTGGCACTGTCCAGAAAGCCGCAGGTATTCACGATCACCGCATCCGCACCGGCATAATCGGGGCTGATCGCATAGCCCTCGGCCCGCAGGCGCGTCAGTATCCGCTCGCTGTCCACCAATGCCTTGGGGCAGCCCAGGCTGACCATGCCGATCGCCGGCTGGCCCGCGCGGCGGGTTTCGGGAATGCGGGCGCGCGCAATGTCGGGGCGCAGATCGGGCGGATTGTCTGTCATGGCGCGCATCTATAGGCCAGCACGGCCAATCATGAAAGATGCCGCGTTCTTCTTTGTTCAAATACTCCCGCCGGAGGCTCCCGCGATTTCTGGCAGCACAGGCGGGGGCTTCAGCGCACCACGTGAACCGAGCAGTTGGCGTGGCGCACCACGCGCGCGGCGGTCGAGCCAAGGAAGTAATCCTGCAACCCCGGCCGGTGCGAAGCAATCACGATCAGGTCCACACCCTTGTTTTCCGCGTATTCGGTGATCGAAATCCCGGGATGCCCCAGGATCACCTCGGCCTTGACGCCCGGAATACCCCCGATTTCGGCCTTCAGCTGCGCACGGGCCTCTTCCAGGTTCTTTTCCAGCTGCCCTTCAGGGATATATTGCGCGATATAGGGGGGAACCTCTTCGATGACGGTCAGCGCGGTGATGCGCCCCCCTTCCTTTTTCAGCTTTTGAGCAAGCTCAAGCGCCTGAGCGGTATGGTTTCCGTGATCCAGCGCGATGGGCACAAGGATATGTTCGTACATGACTGACCTCCTGTGATCTGTTCCCCTTTCATATAGGAAGCCACCCGGACATCTGCCATGACCCAGATCAAAGGCCGCCCTGCACCGATTGCAAGCCTGATGTCGGGGCGGGGATGACTGGACAACCCCGCCCCGAAACCTGTCAGGCCAGATTGTCGGCCCGCACCGTGACATATGCCGCGCCCGACACGGGTTCCGCCCAGTGCAGCTTGATTTCGGTGCCGTTTATGCCCAGCCGCGAAACCGAATAGGGAAGCCCATAAACCCCGTTTCCCGCGCCGTTGGTGATCTGATTATGCGTGGCCACATTGGTCACATGGCGTGCCTGCGCCGAGAACGGCAATTCCTGCACCAGATCAAGGCCCCAGGCCGCGCTTGTCCCCGATTGCGACATCTCGACCGTCACAGGGTTTCGGATGCGTGCCGTGATGCCGTTATAGCTGTTGCCCGAAACACGCAGGTTGCGATAGCGCGTCGGATCAAGCGGCGCGATGGATGTATCCACCTCATCCACACGGTCGATGCTGCCGCCCGTATGCTTGAAGGTATTGCCCACCACGCTCAGCCCGTTGATGTAATGGCCCTGGCCATAGGGCTTGATGCGGATGAACCGGAACCACGCCGGCGACTGCCCCGAAAAGAAGATATTGCCGTCGATCGACAGCCCGCCAAAGGAAAACCCGCCGCTGTTGTCGGGGGTGGCATCATGCTCATTGCCCCATTCGATCCAGCAATTATCGATATAGTTCCCCTGGATGATGGTCATCGGGTTCGTCTGGCTCAGCACGATGCCGGCACTGCGGTTGGGTGTCTTGGCATTGTCGCCCTGAAAGAAATGGTTGTGGCTGATGATATGGCCCGTGCCGTGAATCACCGCGAAATGCCTGAACCTTACCGCGCGGTTGTTGCGGATCTTGGCGTCGTTTCCGTTGATGTTGAAGGCAATGGTCCTGCGGTCGATCACGTTCAGCTTCTGCTCGTTTGACAGAAACTCGTTGCGGTCCAGCTGCAGTCCCTTGCAACCCAGCCCCTTGGATGTGATCGCCCGATCCAGCGGCGCCGTGAAAAAGCAGTCGCGCACATGAAATGCCTGCCCGTCATCGGCCAGCATCAGGCCGGAACATTTGCCCTGGCACAGGAATTCAACATCCGCGATGTTGAAACGCTGCAGAAAGGTGAATCCGCTGAAATCCAGCAGATATTTGAACCGGCGGAAGGTATAGCTCTGCTGGGCGGGCGCTGCGTGCAGCGGCAGGCTCAGCGTCAGCGTGCCGGCGGCGACGTTCCTGGCCCGCACATAGACCTCGCGGCCCACGCCCACGCCTTCGACCAGGGCGCCCACGGGGATCTGGCTGATACCGGCGACATTGGTCAGCACCAGCGGGTTGGCGGGGTCATAGCTGGCCTGCGCGGTTACCACATCGGTCGTCCAGGCGGGGCCTCCGTCCGATTCCAGCTGGCCGTTGCGCAGCACCCGGCGGTTGGCGAAGGTGTCCTGATTGCCGACCACCGCATGCACGTCGATCGGGGCGCTGAGGGTGACGCGCAGCCCGCACATATCGAGCGATTCATGGTCGGTGAAATTGAACAGCGCCTGCAACGCCTTTTTCAGCCCCAGCTCTTCGTTGCCGAAGGCGGCGACATAGCTGGGCAGGTCGAAATTTTCCGTCAGCTGCAGGCGTGCCGCGTCGGGCATGGTAACCGTGCCCTCGAAACGCACATGCGCGTTCATGGTGACATTGCCCGTCAGCAGATAGGTGCCCTTGGAAACCAGCACCTGCCGGCCCTGCGCGTCGGCGTCGGCCGCCAGAAAGGCGGCGCTGTCATCGGTCACGCCATCGCCCACGGCGCCATAGTCGCGCACATCGACCCAATCCATCAGCTTGCGGAAAAAGATATCGGTGACATCGGTGATGCGGATATCCTCGACCCGTATGGTGCCGCCGGTGGCGCCGGTCAGATCAAGGCCGAAATGTGCGAATTCAGCTCCTGCCCCCAGGATCATGTCAACCCCGCGGCGGTTGCCGATGCCGACGATGGCGGTAATTTCGACCGCGTCGCCATAGCCGGTCAGCATGGTCGAGGGGCCGGTTTCGATGGCGCCCGCGACATGGTTGCCGGCGCTGTCTCCGGCCCAGCAGGCAATGCGCGCCGCGGGCAGGTTGCCGTTGACTGCCTTCACCCGCACCGAGACGCGCAGATACAGTCCCGGCTGTATCAGTGTGCGTCCGGTATAGCGGATCTTCTGTAGGGGCTGGTTTTTGAGCAACTCCAGACAGGGCCCGAAATCCGGGTCTGTCTGGGCCACAGAGGCCCCGACGACAGTGTCATAGGTCGGGTCGCCGGGCGTGCCATTGCCGCTCGACCAGACGGCCAGACCCTGCGAGAATTTGGGGGGCATCAGCAGCAGCCCGTCGGTAATCACCTTGTTCATCCGAAAAATCCTTTCCGCTCCAATACCTGCCGGTTGCGAGACAGCACGCGGGAAGGGGCGTCAGGCCCGCGCGCGGGGTCCGCGTGAATGAATGCTCGTGCTGGGGAATACGGCCCTTGGGCGGCCGCGAGGGACATGGCTAGCACAACCAGGTTAACATGTGGTTAAACGGGGCTGGAAATCACGGTTGCGCCCGTCACGGGGTTTGATTGCGTCCGTGATCCGGTTCATACTGGGTTAAAGGGTTCCTCAGGAGGTTATGAATAATGGAAACACTGTTGAAAATCATACACTTCCTAAGTCTTGCCGTAGGTATCGGCATAGGGGTTGCGAACATGGTGATCGGTATTCGCCTGCGCAAGGCCCAGGATGAGACGGCGCAATTTGTGCGCGCAACCCAGGGAGTGCTGGGGCAGATTGCGCTTGGCGCCATCATCCTGCTGTGGCTGACCGGCATTGCCATGTGGGTCGAGTGGCATCAGATGCGCGCCGATTCGGCCTTTCTGGTCAAGATCGTTGCCGTGATCATTCTGACGGCTGTTTCGGTTGACCTGAATATCCGCGGCGCGCGCGCCCGACGTGGCCAGGGCCAGCCGCCAAGCCCGGCATTCATGCGCCGGGCGGGGATGATTTCAGGGCTGATGTCGGTGATTGCCGTGATCTTTGCAGTCATCGCTTTCAGCTGAAGCGGGGCAGGGGGCGTTGCCCCCCGTCGCGCAGGCGCGACACCCCCCAGAGTATTTCCACAAAGAAGAATCTCAGCCCTGTTCGGCCTTGTCGGCCAGCTCTCCGGCCAGGGCGCGTTCGATCAGGGCGACGGTTTCCTGCACACCATAAAGCGCAATGAACCCGCCAAAGCGTGGGCCTTGGGATGCCCCGAACAGCACCTCGTAGATGGCCTTGAACCAGTTGCGCAGCGGCTCGAATCCGTGTTCCTTGCCGACCGCAAAGACCAGCGATTGCAGGGTTTCGGCATCCTCTTCCCCGTCATGCGCACGCAGCCGCCGGGCCAGATCTTCCAGTGCCGCGCGTTCCTTGTCGTCGGGCAGGCGGAACTGGCGGGTGGGGGCCACGAAATCGTTGAAATAGCGCACCGCAAAGCCGGCCGCCTGATCGAGGTCGGGGTGGGTTTCGGGGCTGGCCTCGGGGGCATAGCGACGGATGAAACCCCACAGCCCCTCTTTATCCTTGGCCCCGGCGACAGAGGCCAGGTTCAGCAGCATGGCGAATGACACCACCATATGCGATTTCGGCGGGTTGCCCCCGTGGATATGCCAGACCGGGTTGTTGAGGCGGGCCTTCAGATCCTGCGTCTCATAGGCGCGCAGCTGCTGGTGATATTCGTCCACCGCCTTGGGAATCACGTCGAAATACAGGCGCTTGGCGGTTTTCGGCTTGAGATACATGAAATAGCTGAGCGATTCCGGCGCGGCATAGGTCAGCCATTCTTCCATGCTCAACCCGTTGCCCTTGGATTTCGAAATCTTCTGCCCGTTTTCATCGTTGAACAGCTCGTAGGTCAGGGTTTCGGGCTGCGGCTTGCCCAGCGCGCGGCAGATCTTTGTGGCCTGTGTCACGCTGTCGATCAGGTCCTTGCCCGACATTTCGTAATCGACCCCCAGCGCCGCCCAGCGCATGGCCCAGTCGGGCTTCCACTGCATCTTGACATTGCCGCCGGTGACCGGGATTTCCACCTTTTCGCCGTCGGGTTCCTGATAGACGATCGTGCCCTTGGCGACATTGCGTTCCAATGTGGGCACCTGCAGCACATGGCCGGTTTTCGGGCTGATCGGCAGGAAGGGCGAATAGGTCGCGCGGCGTTCCTCGCCCAGCGTGGGCAGCATGATTTCAAGGATCTTGTCGAACCGTTCCAGCGCCGTCAGCAGCATTTCGTCAAAGCGGCCCGATCTGTAGTATTCGGTGCTGGACGCGAATTCATATTCGAACCCGAACTGGTCGAGAAATGCCCTGAGCTGCGCGTTGTTATGGGCGCCGAAACTGTCGTGACAGCCAAAGGGGTCGCGTACGCGGGTCAGCGGCAGGTTGAGGTCAAGCGCCAGCTCGTCCCGGTTGGGCACGTTTCCGGGCACCTTGCGCATGCCGTCCATGTCGTCGGAAAAACAGATCAGCCGGGTCGGGATGTCGGAAAGGGTCTCGAACGCCCGGCGCACCATGGTGGTGCGCGCAACCTCGCCGAAAGTGCCGATATGGGGCAGGCCCGAGGGGCCATAGCCGGTCTCGAACAGCACATAGCCCTTTTCGGGCGGCGCCTTTGAATAGCGTTTCACCAGCTTGCGGGCCTCTTCAAAGGGCCAGGCCTTGGATTGCATCGCCATTTCGCGCAGTTCGGACATCGGGTTTTCCATTCATCAGGTCGGGGCGGAACACTTTACCGCCATCTGCGCGAGCTTCCTATTGCCCCGCGTGGCCAGCGTCAATAATCTGGCGCCAATTGGCAACCCGGAGTCTTTCACATGAGCATCACCGACGCACCCCCCCCATCGCTGACGCCTCAGGACGCGCTGGTTGCGATCATGATCGCCGTTTCCGCGTCTGATGCGACCATCCGCACATCGGAACTGGTCACGATCGAGCGCATCGTCAATCACCTGCCGGTGTTCGCGGGCTATGATGCGGACAGGATCAAGACCGTCTCGCAGACCGTATTCGATCTGTTCGAAGACGAAGACGGCATCGCCGCCCTGCTGGGCCTTGTGCGCGAGGCCCTGCCCGAGCGCCTGTTTGAAACCGCCTATGCGCTGGCCTGTGACGTGGGCGCGGCCGATGGCAAGCTGGGCGAGGCCGAGCTGCGGTTCCTCGAGGAAATCCGCTACGAGCTGAACATCGACCGCCTGCATGCGGCCGCCATCGAACGTGGCGCGCGGGCGCGGCATCTGACCGTGTGATCACATACTGAAAGTTTGAGGCCCCGATTGTCAGGCCCCGTTCAGGCCCGGTATTCCCGGATCCAGTGTTCGATCAGCTTCTGCTGCATCTTCTTTGCGCGTCGGTTCCAGCCTCGCGCCCCCTTGGGGCGTGCGCGCCGTTCCTTGGGAATGGCCGCGCGCCGGGGAATGTCGGCGGAAAAGATCGCAAATGCCAGCTTGCGCGAACCCGGCCCATCCGCATAGCCCGCCAGCGCGCTGACAAAATTCAGCGTGCCCGTCTTGGCATGAACGGAAATGCGACTGTTCCTGAGGGGGCGGCCCTTTGAATCATGCAGCTTGATCTTTTTCATCAGGCGGTGAAGATGGCCGTCCCAGCCCTGTTTCAGCAGCACCTGCACCATATCGCGGGCAGAAATGCGGTTGCCTTCCTCAAGCCCGGAATGATCGACAAAACGCGCATGTCGGGCATCTGTCGCCTGTTTCAGCCAGGCCGACATATGTTGCGCCGAGGCCCGCAGGTTGCGCGGGTTCCCGCCACGCGCCTTGGTGGCGGTCAGGCCGACGCATTCGGCCGTGAGATTGGTCGAGAATTTGAGCATGTAGCGCAGCATCTCGTCCAGCTTCCTGCTTTGCCACTGCGCAATGACCGTGGCCGAAGCCGGCAATGTCGTGGCGCGCTCGAATGCGGGCAGCACAATCCCGAACGAGCGCGAAATCGTCTGGAATACCTCGGCCGCATAGAATTCGGGCCGCCGCACCGGCAACCAGCGCCCGCCCTTGCGGCTTAGCGCGCCGCGTGAAATCGTCCAGCTGTCGGTTTTGGGGCCGGTGACAAGCGTGAATATCTGGCTGGAGTGATCGACCACCCGCATGGATGCCGTGGTGACCTGCGGCCTGAACCTCACAGCCCGGGCATCCATCGTGACGGTGACATCCTTCTTGTGGCGTCTCCACTGGAAGAACACACGATTGTAATTCAGGTTCAGCCCGGAAAGCGACGGGTTATAGGCCAGATATTCGGGCTGGCTGGGATCGATTGCCCGCTGATAGGGCAGGGCCTCGGCGTGAACAAGGCAGCGGCCGGTGATTTCCCTCAGTCCGGCCTCTTTCAACTGGCGTGCCATATCCGCCAGGGCGTCGCTGTCAAGGGTGGGGTCGCCGCCGCCCACCAGATACAGATCACCTTCCAGCCGGCCATTGACAATCGGGCCGGTGGCCAGAACCTGCGTCTTGAACCGGAAATCGGTGCCCAGGGTTTCCAGCCCGTAAAGCGTGGTCACGGTCTTGGTCACGCTGGCAGGCGGCATCGCCAACAGATGCCTGTGCGCTTCCAGAACTTCGCCGGTCTGCGCATCGGCGACAAGAAACCCCGTCTTGCCGGTCAATCCCGCCGCCGCGATGATTTCCGCGGCTTTTTCGGCGTTCGAAGATATCGTCGGCTTGTCGCCCGGCCTTGGCTGCGGGCGGATCGAGCGTTTCGGCGCCGATGACCTTGCCAGCGCCGGGCTTGCCGCCCCGGCCATGAGCGCGCCGAGCACCCACCGGCGGTTTGGGAAATCTCCGGGGGGGTGTTGCGTCATTCCAAACTCGTCAACATCAAATGGGAAGGGCAGGCCTCAACGCACCCAGTTGCCGCTATTTCGTATCGCGGTCGAAGAAATGTCAACCATTGGTCCGCTGACAAGGCACCATGCGGGGGTCTTTTTCACCGCAAGGGCGGTCGCGGCATATTCGGGCAGCCGGAAATGCGCATAGCTGCGGGCCGCGGGCGACAGTCCGGCGTGCAGCATGTTGTCGGGCCGGCCCAGCACCCCGAGGGGCAGCATCCCCATGATTGCCCGCCAGTTCTGCCAGCGGTGAAACTGTGCCAGGTTGTCCGCCCCCATCAGCCACACGAACCGCACCCCCGGATGGTGCGGCAGCAGGCGCGCAAGCGTCGCGGCGGTGTGACGCGTGCCCAGTCGTGCCTCGATATCGGTGGCATGGATGCGCCGATCATCCGCCAGCGCGCGGCAGGCCTCCAGCCGACGTTCAAGGCTGGCCGGGCCAAAGGGTTTCAGCGGGTTGCCGGGGCTGACCAGCCACCAGACCCGATCCAGCCGGAAACGGCGCAGCGCCTCGCGCGTGATATGCAGATGCCCCGCATGGGGCGGGTCGAACGACCCCCCGAGCAAGCCAACCCGCATCCCGGCGGGGGTATATGGAAGCGCATCCCGCATCCCCGCCTTTTCGGTGTTCGGGCCGGCCGCTGTCAAGCGTGCAGCGATCTCAGCCGCGTCCGCGATAGGTGGGAACCCCCTGATCGGGCAGCCACAGCCCCTCGGGCGGGGTGCCGGTCTGCCAGAACACGTCGATCGGAATACCGCCCCGCGGATACCAGTAGCCACCGATGCGCAGCCAGCGCGGCGCCAGCTCGTCCACCAGACGGCGGCCGATGGCAACGGTGCAGTCCTCGTGAAAGGCGCCGTGATTGCGAAACGAGGTCAGATACAGTTTCAGCGACTTGGATTCCACCAGCCATTTGTCGGGCACGTAATCCAGCACCAGATGTGCGAAATCCGGCTGCCCCGTCACCGGGCAGATCGAGGTAAACTCGGGAATGGTGAAACGCACCAGATAATCGGTGTCGCCATGCGGGCTTGGCACCCGTTCAAGCACCGCCTCTTCGGGTGATTTCGGGGCCTCGGCCGGTTTGCCCAGCTGCGACAGGCCAAGATTTTCGTCCTGCGTCATGATCCCCTCACACCGCGCTCAGGCCGAGGCGTTCGTCGCGCCGGCGGATCCAGCTTATCACGGGGATGGTCAGCAGCACCATCCAGCCCTTGCCGATCACCTGGCCGGTCAGGAAATCGAGACTGCCAAAGGCCATCTGCAAAAAGACCAGGCTGTCGAATACCAGCCCGACCACGCTGGACGCCACCACCGCCAGCACCAGCCCGCGCCGTTGCAGCGGGGTATAGACGGCAAGGTCGGCGAATTCGGAAATCAGGAATGCGGTGACCGAGGCAATGACCAGCGCCGGCGGAGCGATCAGCCAGCTCAGCGCGCCGCCGATCAGAATGGCGACAACGGCCCAGACCAGCCCCAGCCGCCGCTGCACCAGATCGCGCAGCACCAGCGCCAGCCCCACCATCAACACGCCGCTGGGCGCCATGATGCCGGGTGCCACCGGGATCAGACAGGGCCCGTCAGGCGGGCAGACGCTGCCGAAATGGCCAAGCATCCAGTTTGCAGCGGGGATCGAGGCCACATATCCGGCCAGAAAAAGCGCGCCCTCCATACGGCGGCGCGTGTCAAGTGAAGTGGTCATTTTCCTCTCCATATATTCCGCATCTCGGGCTTGAATACCCGCGCGTGTTTCAAGGCTGCCCTGCTAGCGCACGGGCAGGGGTAATGTCAATCGGTGCCCTGCTTCCTGCCAGGTAATCGCATTCCGGTGTGCGGCACAGCATTATACCCGGCGGAACGCCGGGCAGCGCCCGCCCCCCAGGCGGGCGCTCTGGCGCCCCCCTCGGGACGGGCGCTGTCCTCAACTCGTGATGGAACCCGGCAAGAATAGGAATGGATCTGACCGCGCAAAAACACGAATGCCCAGATGCAATCATTCCCTCGCAATCCGCGCCCGCCTTCTTCTTTGCAAAAATACTCAAATCCCGCACCCGGATTGCAGTCGCACCAAAGGCGGCCTATCAAGGGCTTGCCAAACGGGGGGCATGTCTTGCAAAACGATCACGTCAATCTGGTCAAGCTGTGCGTGGGGATCGATTCGGTCGAACATCTGATCGACTGGCGTGCCCGGCGCGACGCAGGCCGTGCGGCTGACGGCCTGCCCCCGATCAGCGAACATGTCACCCGCATGTTTCCCAAACGCGCCAGGGAAATCCTGCGTGGGGGCTCGCTCTACTGGGTCATAAAGGGCCAGATCCAGGCGCGCCAGCGCATTGTGGGGCTTGAGGAACGTATCGGTCAGGACGGCATCCGCCGCTGCGCCCTGATACTTGACCCGGAACTGATCCGCACCCGCCTTGCCCCGCGCCGCCCGTTCCAGGGCTGGCGCTACCTCGCCCCGCAGGACGCCCCGCCCGACCTGCCGAAAACCCGCGCCGATGATGACGAACTGCCGCCCGAGCTCAGCCAGGCGCTGGCGGAAATCGGGCTGCGATAGGCGGCCGGAGCAAGGCCGACCGAGCATATCCCGTTCTTGCAATATGCCGTGTCGTGAACCGCCGCCAGTTCTTTCGAAAACGGGCAGGCTTTTCCATTTGCGCGCTCCGTCACCCGCCACGGTCCCCCTTTCATCACCACAGCGGCATGTCGAATGACACCGCCACCGCTTCGCAACTCCGAAGGAGGCTTGCGATTCCCAAAATACCCGCTATACCCTCGCCCCACGGAGAGGTGGCCGAGTGGTCGAAGGCGCACGCCTGGAACGCGTGTAGGCGGGTAACCGTCTCCAGGGTTCGAATCCCTGTCTCTCCGCCACAAACCTTTCGCGAACCCGAGATGAGGCCCCTGAGGGGGCCTTTTTTCTTTCTGTTTCAAAGGGGTTTAGCGGGGCCATCCGACTTTTGGAGACTGGCCATTGATCCGAAATTGGTCTCCGAACGCTCCGCGTCTCTTTCCACCCGCCCTTCACCCAAATCAAGACGGATTCAAAAAATAGCGCATTTTCAGTAATTTGATGGAAATAGGTTGCGCCGCAGTTGACGCAAACTCAACCGATATCGGTGCGAACAGAGACACCTGAAGGCGGCGTAGTTGTGCGGGGTGGCGCGCATGTCAGCGGCAGGTCTCATCGAGAACTTCCGGAAGTCGAAGTGGGCGGAGAGCGGTCGTTCGCTGCAGTCGCTAGGGCTCCGGGTGCCCAAGCTCAACCGCGCCTTTCTTCGTCCGGGTCGTAGTCGCCGGATTTTACCTTCCGCTGCGCGGCCTTGAAGCACCATTCGGGCGGGGTCAGCGAGCCCCTTCGGGCTTCGTCCAGTTGGGACAGCGCTGACTTGGCCTCCTTCTCGAATTCATCGTATGGCTTGTTCGACCACACGTTGGCCGTGCGGCGCAGAGCGCCTTCGGCGTTTTTGAAAGCCCCTGCCTTTTCGGCATAGGCCTCGATGGCATCGTCGAGGTTCAGCGCCTTGGTTGCGCCTGGCAGGATCACGGCCAGCAAGGCCAATCCCGCGATCACAATCTCCATATCCTCCCGGGATGATAGCACCGTGCTCGCAGCCGCTGCGCCCGAGGCTGCTGCGAGAACCCACAATACGGCTCGCGCGATCTTCAGGATGCGCAGCCAGATGAAGAAGCTCGTGGACGTGTAAAGCGTGTTGCGCGCTTGTTCACGGCATTCCTTCACAAGCGCCCGATGCGCCGCCTTCAGATCACCATTTCGGGGATCACTGTTCCGAATACTTTCTGCCATTCACTACCCGCCAAAAGATTCAAATTCTTGCGCTCATACTCGCACGCCTTGAGCGCACGCAGATGTGCGCTCTCTGCCTTGGACTTCCAAGCATCGCCGAGATCGATCCATTCATTGATGCCGCCCGGCATAAAGAATCCGCCGCCCGCGCGCGCAATCATGTGCGCGAAGACATCCCGCACGACCCGGTCGAACCAGAACTCGTCATGACTGCCCCAAGTCATACGGGGCAGGGCTTCGCCGATTAGCTGTTCAAGGTGGAAGGACTTGATCGGCACGTTGCAGTGCCGCTTCCACTGCTTGAATATCCGTACCAGCTTGCGGTGGTTGCCCCGCAGCGAGTTGTCAGATTGATCGAGAATGCGGATCTCGGCCATTGGATCGACCTGCTTCCAGCGTCCGCCGTTGTTCGTATCGCAGGTTATCAGACCGCGACCCGCTGTCAGAAATGAAGGAACAACCTCGACGGTGATGCTGTTGAAGCCGACCACGACGACCTGGCCATCCTGACGGATAGCGGTCTGCGGATAAGTCGTGGTCAGAACATCCTTCACATGGTTC
>WFQE01000241.1 GCA_015487165.1 Paracoccaceae bacterium
TGGCAGTTCATCGGCAACATTCCCGACCTGCCGAAAACCCGCGCCATGCTGATGAAGGCCTGCGACATGCGCCTGCCGGCACGGCTGCGCAAACCCGAGCTGGATATCATCATCGATGGCGTCCTGTCCTCGGTTGCCGAGGTAAAGGGCGGCTAAAGGACCGCCAGCGCCCCTTTCAGCCAGGGCATTTCGCCAATCAGCGGTGTCACGACCATATCCCGCAACAAGGGCCTCAGACGCCCCGCTATATTGGCGGGCATCTCACCCATGACATCGCGCCGGGCAAACAGCGAGATACGGCGCGAAAGGGGCTCGAACGGCAGGGGCATCACGGCGACCTCGTCGCGGAACCGATGCGCGCGCATATGGCCCAGCGGGGTGGTGATCGTCCAGCCGGCGCCCGATGCCACCATGGCCATGATGGCGTGATAGGAATCCAGCTCGAACCTTTCTGGAATCGACAGGCCCAGCTTGCCCAGATGCGATTCGATCTGGCGGCCCATCATCTGACGCCCCGAATAGCGGATGAAGGGCAGTTCCAACAGCTGTGCCAGCACGTCGCCCCCGGCCGAAATAGCCCCCTTGGGGGCTGCCACCATGAACGGGTCTGACAACAGCGGATGAACCTCCATCCACTCGGCCGACAGATCCAGATCGGCCGCCACGATCACATCAAGCGCGCGCGCCTCAAGCATGGCCGCCAGATGATAGCTGGCCCCGGTTTCAAGAACGAAATGGCAGCGGCTGAGTTCGGCGCTCATATCCGACAACAGCCGCGGGGTGACATCGGCATCGAAATCCTCGATCACACCAAGGCGCAGGCGGGTCAGGCTGGAAATATCCAGCAGCGACAGTTCTGCATGGGCCTGATCGGCCTCGGATATGATGGTGCGCGCACGCCGCAGGAACACCCCGCCCGCCGGGGTCAGGGCCACCGGACGGGCAGCCCGGTCGATCAAACGGGAACCAAGCGTGTTTTCAAGATTGCTGATCTGCTGGCTGACGGCCGAGACACTTGCCCCGAGCCTTTTTGCCGCCCCCGAAAACGACCCCTCTTCGACCACGGCAAGGAATATCTCGATTCCCCACAGCGTCATCCGGGTCTGCGCATCACCCATGTGTGATCACAGCTTGTCGAGCTTGGCCTGCAATTCGGCCAATTGCTTCTTGATCGCGTCAAGTTCGCTGTCTTCGGGGCCTTTTTCCTCTTCGGCAGGGCGCGCGCCCCAGTTGCCAAGCATCGCCGACATGAATTCCTGCTGTTTTTTCTGCCAGCCCTCGAACCCACCAAACGGGGCCATGGGATCAGGCATAACCTGCTGCAAGCCCTCCATGATTTCGGCCTGCTGCTTTTTCAGCATGTCAAAGCTTTGCGCCAGAAAATCCGGAACCAGGCTTTGGGCGGTATCGGTATAGGACCGCACCAGATCGGTCAGAACATTGATGGGCAGGACATTGTCGCCGCGCGATTCATGTTCGGTGATGATCTGCAACAGATATTGCCGGGTCAGGTCGTCGCCGGTCTTGAGGTCCACGATCTGCACATCGCGGCCTTCGCGGATGAACCGCGCGATATCGTCAAGCGTCACGTAATCGGACGTTTCGGTATTGTAGAGCCTGCGGCTGGCATAGCGTTTTATCAGCAGCGGTTTTTGTTCTTTGCTCATCCCCGGGGCCCCTTTTTCGTTGCGCCGCAGCAATGCTAGCGCAGCGAGAGACAAAAAAAAAGAGCGGGCTCTGTTCGAGCCCGCCCCAGTCAGTCACCAACAGGGAGGAATTGGCGATGTAAATTCTGTTCAGGCGGCTTTCGCCGTGGCCTTCTTGACCGCATTGGTTGCCTCGGTCGTGGCTTTCTTGACGACCTCGGTGGCCTCGGCCTGTGCTTCCTTGCCGGCGGCCAGGATCAGTTCGACGGTGTCCATCTGAACCTTCTTGGCAACTTCGGCCAGTGCGGCAACATTCTCGGACGCGGTTTCGGCCGAAGCAGAGGCGAAATCGGTCAGCGCCTTGGCGTATTCGGTCGGCTCTTCCTTGACTTTGGCAACGTCGGCCAGTTTTTCAAGGGTTTCTTTCGTCCATTTGTTCGAAATTTCGATGTTCCTTTCCGCGGCCTCAACGGCGAGACGCGAGAACTTCTCGCCCAGCTCGGCAGTGTTGCGGAATGCGGTGTTGAAGATTTCCATGTCAACAGGCATGGCTTCGAACATCTTGGCGAACGGGTTTTCGTAGGTTTTCTTGGCCATTTTTCGGGCTCCAAAGACAGGGGTTTCTTTCATCTGCAACAAAGATAGTTGCCGCAGCGCAGCATTTCAAGGGGAAATTGCTGCGCTGCGGCATTTTTCTGGATTTTCGTGCAAAATCAGTCGGGTGCCTTGCGCCTGACATAGGAACCGGGCGCCGCCTCGATGATCTTGCGCCCCGAATCGCCGGGAATACGCGCCGGAACCATCTTGCCCGAACGCCGTGCAAGCCATGTCTTCCAGCGTGGCCACCACGAACCCTGATGAAAACTCGCCTCCGCCTTCCAGCTGTCTGGGTCTTTCATGCGCGCGTCATTGGTATAGTGGCCATACTTGTTCTTGCTGGGCGGGTTGACGATCCCGGCGATATGGCCGCTTTCCGACAGGATGAATGTCTTGTCGCCGCCAAACTTGTTCAGCCCGACGAACGAGCTTTGCCATTTGGCGATATGGTCGGTCTCGCAGGCAATGGCACAGATGGGCGTCTTGATGTCGTGCAGGTTCACGTTTTCGCCCAGCACCGTAAAGCAGCCACGAGACAGTTCGTTTTCCACGCACAGGCGGTGCAGATATTCCTTGGCCATGGCCTCGGCCAGATTGGTGCTGTCGCCATTCCAGTACAATAGATCAAAGGCCGGCGGCGCCTCGCCCATCATGTAGGAACGGATCGCCGGGCCATAGACCAGGTCATTGGCGCGCAGATATGAAAATGTCCGCTGAAGATAGAAAGCGGGAAGGAAACCGTGGCGCTCGACCTCGGCGTCGATACCCGAAAGGAAATCATCGGCCAGAAAGACACCCATTTCGCCCGGATCCTCGAAATCGGCGAGCGCGGTGAAAAAGGTGGCCGCGCGCACCGACCTGTCGCCC
The DNA here is from genome assembly GCA_015487165.1 of Paracoccaceae bacterium. Taxonomy (GTDB): domain Bacteria; phylum Pseudomonadota; class Alphaproteobacteria; order Rhodobacterales; family Rhodobacteraceae; genus UBA5972. The sequence goes on from WFQE01000241.1 coordinate 3,111, forward strand.
TTGCGCGCCATATAGGCCAGCATCACCGACTGCATCGTGCCGGCAATGCAATACCCCACGGTATTGACGCGCTCCTCGCCGGTGATTTCCTTGACCTGCTCGATCGCTGTCAGAAAGCCCTCTTCGACATAGGCATCAATGCCCGCATCGCGCAGGCTGGCATCGGGGTTGACCCAGGACACTACGAACAGGGTAAATCCCTGTTCCGTGATCCAGCGGATCAGGCTGTTGTCCGGGCGCAGATCAAGGATGTAGTACTTGTTGATCCAGGGCGGAAAGATGATCAGCGGCGTCTTGTGCACCTTTTCGGTGCGCGGCGCATACTGGATCAGCTGGAACA
>WFQE01000242.1 GCA_015487165.1 Paracoccaceae bacterium
GTCCCTCTATCCAGTTTCGGCATTCCTTCAACCCGCCGACCGGCTGTGGCCGTGGCTTGTCTTGTCCCAGTAAAAGGGCGCAAGCATCAGTTCATACAGCGCCTTGTAAACGGCCAGCGTTCCCAGCGGCCAGTAAAGCGGCATGGTCGCGACCCAGGGCATCAGGTGGCGATGGTCGCGGCCCGATACCGCATATAACCCGCTGACAAACAACACGATTTCGGAGCTGACAAAGCCGATGGCAAGGATCTTCCACGCCGCCCAGGGCAGGAGATGAACATAGAAGGGGATGATCCCCAGCGAGATCAGCCAGAGCGACCAGATCATCGGCGCCAGCGTGAAGGTCGAGAGCGTGCCCAGCAACAGCACCTGAAAAGCGACAAATCGTTTCGCCCCAAGGTCGCGCCACAGGCGGCGGGGCTGGCGCATATGGGTGATCCAGGTCATCGCATAACCCTTGAGCCAGCGCGACCGCTGCTTGACCCAGGGCAGCGCGTGGCAGTTGGCCTCTTCGCGCGTCGTGGTGTTCAGAAAGGCGCAGCGATAGCCAAGCCGGGCCAGGCGAAAGCCCAGATCGGCATCTTCGGTGACGTTATGGGCATCCCAGGCGCCCAGCCTTTCAAGTGCGTCGCGGCGAAAGAATACCGTGGTGCCGCCCAGGGGGACGGGCAGGCCCATGCGCTCGATCCCGTGCAGGACAACGCGAAACCACAGCGCGTATTCGATGGTGAAACAACGCGCCAGCCAGTTTTCGCGCGGGTTATAGAAATCGAGATAGCCCTGAATGCAGGCGACTTCCGGGCCGGTGGCCTGAAAATGGCGCACGATTCGCATGATCTGGTCGGCTTCGGGCGCGTCCTCGGCGTCATATATGCCAATGATGTCGCCACGGCAGAAATCCAGCGCATAATTCATCGCCCGCGGCTTGGTCTGCAGCGGGCCGGGGGGCACAATGACCGCCCGCATCCAGCCGGGCAGGGGCAGCTTTTCAAGGGCCTTGCGGGTGATGCTGTCGGTTTCTTCCAGCACGATGATGACCTCAAGCACCTCTTTCGGATAGGTCGTGTTGCCCAGCCGTTCGATGAGCGACGGAAGAATCGCGTCTTCCTTGTGCAGGGGCACGAGAATTGAAACCACTGGCAGGGGAAAGTCGGGTTCCGGGGCAGGCGTGCGCGCGGGTGCAAGGCCGTTTGCGATTTGCATCACCAGCGCCGACAGACGCACCAGCGATGTGAGTGCCAGATTGAGCAGCACCCAGATAAAGGCCAGCCACATGACAACGGTCGGAAAGGCCAGTGCCAGGCCTGTGGCCACGCCTGTGGCCGCCAGCAGCGCGGGCCAGCCAAGGGGGCGCGCCCAGCTGCGGCAGCTGAACTCGCGCGGGCACAGGGCGTTTGCGCGCTGCGAAAGGATTGGCGCTCCGGCCTTGCGGATAAGGGCCTCGATCTGGTCGCGTGGTGCAAGGGATACCTTGAAGCGGTCAAGGTGATCTGCCAGATGATCCTGAATTGCGGCCAGCCCCGCAGGGTTGGCGCAGACAAGCTCGACAATCCCTTGCGCGCCTTCAAGCGGGGCCAGCTGGTGGCGCAGGCAGAAATCGGGGCCAAGACGCGCCAGCCTGTCGGTATCTACCTGCCGGCCGGCCAGATCGACGATTTCCAACGCGAACTGTTCGGCGATGGCATCAAGCAGCATTTCCTGCCTGACGATACCGTCATGCTCAAGCAGCCGCCCCAGCGGCAGCGCCCTTTTACGCTGCCGGGCGAGCGCCCTTTCTAGGCACTCGCCCGGTATGGCATGCCTGACCCGCAGGAGGTCGCCAAGCCTCCGGCTGCATTTCGGTGGCAGCAGGGCGCGGTTTCCGTTCTGGAAATTGTGGGAATGCTCGTTCATCCTGTGCCCTGCGCGGTTAACGCCGGGCACAGAATTGTTCAAAACGGTTAAAAGGCGATTAAAAGTTAACGCGCCGCTTTTCTGTCGGTGATTGCCTGGGCAAAGCGTTCGAACAGGTAATAGCTGTCCATCGGGCCGGGGCTGGCCTCGGGGTGCTGCTGAACCGAAAAGACGGGCCGGTCCTTGACGCGAATCCCGCAATTCGACCCATCGAACAGCGATACATGTGTTTCCTCGACCCCCTCGGGCAGGGTGGCGGCATCAACCGCAAAGCCGTGGTTCATGCTGGTGATTTCCACCTTGCCGGTTTCAAGATCCTTGACCGGATGGTTGGCACCGTGATGGCCGTGATTCATCTTGACCGTGCGCGCCCCCAACGCCAGTGCCAGCATCTGGTGGCCAAGGCAGATGCCGAAAACCGGAATGTCGCGATCCAATATCTCGCGGATCATGGGCACGGCATATTCGCCGGTTGCCGCCGGGTCGCCCGGCCCGTTCGACAGGAACACGCCCTCGGGGTTCAGTGCCAGAACGTCCTCGGCCGTGGCGGTGGCGGGCAGAACCGTCACCTCGCAACCGGCGCTGGCCAGGCAGCGCAGGATATTGCGCTTGGCGCCATAGTCGATGGCCACGACGCGATGGCCCTTGCCGCTGCGCCGTGTATAGCCCTCGGGCCATGCCCAGCGCATTTCGTCCCATTGATAGGGGGCGTCGCAGGTCACTTCACGGGCCAGATCCAGCCCTTCAAGCCCCGGAAAGGCGCGGGCCTGTGCAACAAGATCTTCAAGGTCGAAATTCCCGTTCGGATCATGGGCAATGGCGATATGCGGGGCACCCTGCTGCCGGATGGCGCGCGTCAGGCGGCGGGTGTCGATGCCGCCGATGCCGATGCGGCCGTGCTGTGTCATCCAGCTGACCAGATCCTGGGTATTGCGCCAGTTGGAGGGCTCGGTCGGATCCCATTTTACCACCATGCCGCGGGCCACGGGCGCGGCGGCCTCGTCATCCTCGGGCGTGGTGCCGGTGTTGCCGATATGGGGGAATGTAAAGGTGATGACCTGTCCGGCATAGGACGGATCGGTCATGATTTCCTGATAGCCGGTCATCGCGGTGTTGAAACACAGCTCGGCCTGGGCGGTGCCGGTCGCGCCGAATCCCTTGCCGTAAAAGACGGTTCCATCGGCCAGAACAAGACAACCCGTTGGTTTTTCGGGGGATTTGGCGGAATAAGGCATGACGGAAAGATGCACTCCTGGGGCGTTTCGCGCGGACATTAGGGCGCTGCCGGTCCGTGGTCAAGAGTGGCGGAACATCGCCGAAAACCGCCAGGGCCGATAGGCCGCAGTTGTCAGGCTTCGCGACGGGGGTTATGCTGCGCGCTTGGATGACAGCGGTCATAGCCCGGGGGGAACTGCACATGCGCGACCGTATCAATGCCAGCCTGAAAGAGGCAATGAAGGCCAAGGATGCGCCACGTTTGTCAACGCTGCGGCTGATCAATGCCGCAATCAAGGATCAGGACATCGCGCTGCGGGGCGAGGGCATCGACACCGGCGTTACCGACGAGCAGATCCTTTCGATTCTGGCCAAGATGATCAAGCAACGCCAGGAATCGGCCTCGACCTATGAACAGGCCGGGCGCCTTGAGCTTGCCGAAAAGGAACGCGCCGAAATCAAGGTGATCGAGGAATTCCTGCCCCGTCAGTTGAACGAGGACGAGGTGCAAAAGGCCATTGCCGAGGCGATGGAAGAAGTCGGCGCAAAATCCATCCGCGACATGGGCCGGATCATGGCGGCGCTGAAGGCAAAATATGCCGGCCAGATGGATTTCGGAAAGGTCGGCTCGGCCGTCAAGGAACGCCTGAAATAGGCGATACGCTTACGGGCCGTCACGTTCGGCGATGGCGGTTGCCGTGCCCATGATCCTGACCGCCCCCATGCCCCGATCACAAGCCGGACAACCTGCCTTTGCCCGTTCACGCGCCCCTGTTGGCAGGGCCACGGGCATGGGCCAGTGCGCGTTCAAGATTGCGGTGCAGCAGCAGGCGTTCGTCGGGGCTGAGAAAGGCGCCAAGCTCGATCTCGCGGCCATTGCCTTTCAGCGTCAGATAGTTCTCGACCGGGCCGCCTTCGGGGTGCAGCCGGATTTTCGTCCAATAGGGGTTGGCCTCCCAGCTTTGAACCCGCCCGTTGGGATCATGGCGCATGACCCTGATGCGGTCGGGCCAAAGGACCAGTTCTTCGCACAGTTCGGCATCTTTCAGGTTCTTCTGGATCGACACCCATAGCGCCAGCAATATCGCCAGCAGGAAAGGCAGCATCACCCACAACGCCTTGGTGCCCAGCAGGGGCGTCAGGGGCACCAGGCACAGGATCCAGGTGATCAGCAGCACCCATGCCAGACCGGCCTGCGAAAGTGAACGGTGTGGATGCAGCACGACCTGTGCCACGACCGGTCCACTTGCGGGTCTGCCACAACGCGTTGGGGCCCCGGTTTGCGCCGGAGCCCCTTTTTCTGTCATCCAGATTGCCGGCATCAGTGTGCGTGCTGTTTGTCCCACATGTCCGGCGTCGGAAGCGTCTCGAAAGTATGCTCCGGCGGCGGCGAGGGCAGCGTCCACTCCAGCGAGTCGGCATATTCACCCCAGTACGAGTTCTCGGTCACGCGGCGGCCGAATTTCAGCGTGTAGAGCACGATGCCGATGAACAGCACGAAAGAGGCGAAGGAAATGAACGCACCGTATGACGAGATCTTATTCCAGTAGGCGAATGCCTCGGGATAGTCGATGTAACGGCGCGGCATGCCCTGACGACCCAGGAAGTGCTGCGGGAAGAACGTCACGTTCGTGCCGATGAAGAACAGCCAGAAGTGCAGCTTGCCAGCCCATTCCGGGTACTGACGGCCCGACATCTTGCCGATCCAGTAATAGATGCCGGCAAAGATGCACATGGCAGCACCGATCGACATCACATAGTGGAAGTGGGCGATCACGTAATAGGTGTTGTGATAGACTCGGTCGATGCCTGCCTGCGACAGCACGATGCCGGTCACGCCACCAACGGTGAACAGGAACAGAAAGCCAAAGGCAAACAGCATCGGCGTCTTGAACTCGATCGAGCCGCCCCACATGGTGGCGATCCAGCTGAAGATCTTGATGCCGGTGGGCACCGCGATCACCATGGTCGCCAGCATGAAATAGCTTTGCTGCGTTATCGACATGCCGGTGGTGTACATGTGGTGCGCCCAGACGACAAAGCCCAGACCACCAATTGCCACCATGGCATAGACCATCGGCAGATAGCCGAAGATCGGCTTTTTCGAGAAAGTCGAGATCACATGGCTGATGATGCCGAAACCCGGCACGATGATCATGTACACCTCGGGGTGGCCGAAGAACCACAGCAGGTGGATATACAGAACCGGATCCCCGCCGCCCGCGGCGTCAAAGAAGGTGGTGCCGAAATTGCGGTCGGTCAGCAGCATGGTGATGGCGCCTGCCAGAACCGGCAAGCTCAGCAGGATCAGGAACGCCGTGACAAAGATCGACCACGGAAACAGCGGCGTCTTGTGCAGCGTCATGCCCGGCGCGCGCATGTTCAGGAATGTGGTGATCATGTTGATCGCTCCCAGGATCGAGCTGGCCCCCGAAAGGTGCACGGCAAAGATCGCGAAATCCATCGACATGCCCGCTTCCTTGGTGGAAAGGGGCGCATACAGAACCCAGCCGACACCGGCGCCATTGCCGCCTTCGCCGCCCGGAACCAGCAGCGAGATGACCGCCAGCGAGGAACCCGCGACATACATCCAGTAGCTGAGGTTGTTCATCCGCGGAAACGCCATGTCCGGCGCGCCGATCATCAGCGGCATGAAATAGTTGCCGAAACCGCCAAACAGGGCGGGGATGACCACAAAGAACATCATGATGATGCCGTGGCCCGTGATCAGCACGTTCCACATATGGCCGTTCGGGGTGCATTCGCTGCTGCTGTCAGCAACAAAGCGCAGGCCCTCGGCGCACATGTACTGAACACCCGGCTCCATGAGCTCGAGGCGCATGTAAACTGTGAACAGCACCGAGACAAAGCCAAGTGTTGCTGCCGTGAACAGGTAAAGAATACCGATGTCCTTGTGGTTGGTGGACATGAACCAGCGGGTAAAGAAACCCTTTTTCGCATGTCCCTCATGCGAGTGTGCGGCTGCGTCTGCCATTTATTATTCTCCTGACACATCTTCCCTTTCCCCGCCGAATCCGATGACGGACATGCAGGGCTTATGGCCCAACTCGTAAACGACGCGCCGCTTCGCCTCAATAGCCTCATATGCCGCAGCGCCGGAATTTTCGCCAAAATCGGGACAATTCACTGCTCTTTTCTGTCGCGGAGGGCACGTCCGGTGCAGTCTTGCGCTGGTTCGGGCTGCAAATTGCTCTTGAACGGAACGGGTGTTTTCGCGCAACATCCGCCTGCAGGCCGGCGAAAATGATCGGCCATGAAACAAATCAGGGAGGAAATACCCATGCAGGAGGCTGCATTGGCCGGTTCTGCGACGCCTGTCGTTCGCAGGATCGGTTTTCACGATCTCAAATTTGCACTGGTTCAGGGAATCCGCGACTTTCTGGCGTGCCCCCTTTTCGGGCTGGTCATTGCCGGGCTGTTCGTTGCGGGGGGCATGGCCATCTGGCTGCTGCTTTACATGGAAAACACCTCGTGGCTGATCCTGCCCATTGCCGTGGCCTTTCCGCTGATCGGCCCGTTTGTGGTGGTTGGTCTTTACGAGGTCTCGCACGAGCTTGAAAATGGGGAACGCCCGACATGGGCCGGCGTGTTCGACCGGATCATCCGCCAGAAAGATCGGCAAATCCCTTCCATCGCCTTCGTGATGATCTTTTTCGCGGGCATCTGGTTCTTTCTGGCGCATCTGGTCTTTGCGCTGTTTATGGGCCTGTCGGCCATGACCAACATTTCCTCGTCGCCCGAGGTATTGCTGACAACACAGGGCCTGACGATGCTGGCCGTGGGCACGGTTGTCGGCGGGATGCTTGCGCTGTTGCTGTTCTCGCTGACGGTGGTGTCGCTGCCGCTGCTGGTCGATCGGGAAATCGACTTTGTGACCGGCATGATCACCAGCGTTCAGGCGGTCGCCCGGAATTTCCCGGTCATGCTGGTCTGGGCGGCGCTGGTCGGCGGGCTGACCCTGTTGGCAATGATCCCCATGTTCCTGGGGCTGCTGGTCGTTCTGCCGGTGTTTGGCCATGCGACATGGCACCTGTATCGCCGGGTGCTGGAGCCCGAGTGACCCCACTTGTCCATGTAACGGAAAAGCCGGCCCCGTTTGTGGGGCCGGCTGTGTTTCTTCCTTGTGGAAATATTCCTGCCGGCGGCTCCGGCCGTTTCAGCAGACGCGGTAATCAGCGCTTTTCCACATCCACATAGTCGCGGCGGGTTTCCCCGGTGTAAAGCTGGCGCGGACGGCCGATCTTTTGTGTCGGGTCGCCGATCATTTCCTTCCACTGTGCGATCCAGCCAACGGTGCGGCTGAGCGCAAAGATCGGGGTGAACATCGAGGTCGGGAAGCCCATCGCATCCAGGATGATGCCCGAATAGAAATCGACATTCGGATACAGCTTCTTGCTGATGAAATAGTCGTCGTTCAGGGCGATCTTTTCCAGCTCCTTGGCGACCTGAAGCGTCGGGTTGTCGTGAATGCCCAGCAGGTCCAGCACCTCGTCGGCCGACTGCTTCATCACGCGTGCGCGGGGGTCGAAATTCTTGTAGACCCTGTGACCAAAGCCCATCAGGCGGAACGGGTCGTTCTTGTCCTTGGCGCGCTTGATGTATTCGGGGATGCGATCGACCGTGCCGATCTCGCGCAGCATGTTCAGCGCGGCCTCGTTGGCGCCGCCATGGGCGGGCCCCCACAGACAGGCGATGCCGGCAGCGATACAGGCAAAGGGGTTGGCGCCCGAGCTGCCCGCCAGACGCACCGTCGAGGTCGAGGCGTTCTGTTCGTGGTCCGCATGCAGGGTAAAGATGCGGTCCATGGCGCGGCTGAGGATCGGGTTGACCTCGTAATCCTCGGCCGGGACCGAAAAGCACATGCGCAGGAAGTTGCTGGCGTAATCCAGATCGTTGCGCGGATACACAAAGGGCTGGCCGATCGAATATTTATAGGCCATGGCGGCAATCGTCGGCATCTTGGCGATCAGGCGGATCGAGGCGACCTCGCGCTGATAGGGGTCATTGATGTCGGTCGAGTCATGATAGAACGCCGACATCGCGCCGACCACGCCCACCATGGTCGCCATCGGGTGCGCATCGCGCCGGAAACCACGAAAGAAATTGTGCATCTGTTCATGCACCATGGTGTGGTTGGTGATGCGGCTTTCGAAATCTTCCTGTTCCTCGGCGGTCGGCAATTCGCCATAAAGCAGCAGATAGCAAACCTCGAGGAAGTGCGATTTTTCCGCCAGCTGGTCGATGGGATAGCCGCGATAAAGCAGCTCGCCCTTGTCGCCGTCGATAAAGGTGATGGTCGACTCGCAGGATGCGGTCGAGGTAAAGCCGGGATCAAAGGTGAATACGCCCCCATCGGCGTAAAGTCGGCGAATGTCGATCACGTCAGGCCCGGCAGATGGCGAAAGCATCGGCAATTCCAGCGATTTTCCGTCAAAGCTCAGGGTTGCCGTCTTGTTCGCGTCTGCCATTTTGTTCTACCTCTCGTTACGTTTCGTTTCGTTGTTTCCCCGGCGCAGTCGCGTCACGCCATCCACACCTTCAGACCTCCGCCAGGATAGGCGGGGCATGTGAAAGTTTCGTGATCCGGCCCGACCGCAGGGGGCGGGGGATCAGCAAAGGATGTGCCGGTTACACCGGGGTGTCAGGCGGCGGCGTCTTCAAGTCGTGCGATGGTTTCGCTGCGGCCGATCAGTACCATGACATCAAAGACGCTTGGCGACACCGTGCGCCCTGTCAACGCCGCCCGGAGAACCTGTGCAACCGCGCCGAGCTTGGTCGATTCTTCCTCGGCAAAGCGTTTGACGACGGCCTCCAGACTGTCACGGTCCCAGCTAGCATTTTGCAAAAGCGGCGTCAAACGTTTCAGCATACCACGGGATACAATATCAAGAACACGTGAGGCCTTCTCGTCCGGCTCGAAAGGCCTTGTTCCCAATATAAAGTGTGCTTTTTCATATATTTCCGGTATTTTCTTCGCCCTGTCTTTAAGGAAAGGCATGGCGCGTTCCAGCGCAACCTGCTGCTGCGCGGTCAGTGGCGGCAGGTCATTTGACGCGAGGTAATCCGCAACCGCCGTCACAAGGCGCGAGTCTTCCGCCGCCCTGATATGGTGTCCTGACAGGTTGTCGAGCTTCTTGAAGTCGAAACGCGCGGGTGATTTGCCGATTCCCGACAGATCGAACCATTCGATCGCCTGTTCGGTGGTAAAGAACTCGTCATCGCCGTGGCTCCAGCCGAGGCGCGCCAGATAGTTGCGCATGGCCTCGGGCAGATAGCCCATCTTGCGATATTCCCCGACCCCCAGCGCGCCGTGGCGCTTGCTCAGCTTCTTGCCGTCAGGCCCGTGGATCAGCGGGATATGGGCGAATGTCGGCACATCCCATCCCAGCGCCCGATAGATCAGGCTTTGGCGCGCGGCATTGGACAGGTGGTCATCGCCCCGGATCACATGGGTCACGCCCATGTCGTGATCATCCACGACGACAGCCAGCATATAGGTCGGCGTGCCATCGGCCCGCAGCAACACGAGGTCATCCAGCGTTTCGCATTTCCAGCTGACGCGCCCCTGCACGCGGTCGTCGATGCTGATCTCGCCCTCGCGCGGGGCCTTGAGGCGCACGACATGGGGCGCGTCGGGGTGGGTTGCCGGGTCGGCATCGCGCCAGGGGCTGGAAAACAGGGTGGGGCGGCCCTCGGCGCGGGCCTGTTCGCGGGCGGCCGAGATCTCCTCGGGTGTGGCAAAGCATTTATAGGCGTGCCCCGTTTCCAGCATCTGCTGCGCCACCTCGGCATGGCGCGCGGCGCGCGAGGCCTGGCTGATGGCCTCGCCGTCCCATGTCAGGCCGAGCCAGCGCATGCCCTCGAAGATGGCCTCGGTTGCCTCGGGGGTTGAACGCGCCTTGTCGGTATCCTCGATGCGCAGCAGGAATTTGCCGCCGTGGTGGCGCGCAAACAGCCAGTTGAACAGGGCCGTGCGGGCACCCCCGATATGCAGATATCCGGTTGGCGACGGGGCAAAGCGCGTGACGACGGAAGAGTCAGACATCGGTCGGTAACCTTTGAACAACGGAAAGAGGGCTAGACTGACCTGTCTTTAGGCAAGAAGGAAGGCAGGGGCAAGGCTTGCACATGCGCCAGGGGCTGATCGATATCATCGAGGCGCAGCGCGGCAGCTTTCTGCTGTGGATGCCGATCTGGATGGGAATCGGTATCGCCACCTATTTCGGGCTTTCGCGCGAACCCGCAAACGCCCTGCTGGCGGTCATCGCGGCCGGGGGTGGCTTTGCAGCCGTGATGATTGTGATCACAAGGGGGTATCCGCGCGCCCTGTTTCTGGCATCTCTCATGGTGGCGGCGGGGTTCCTGCTGGCAGCGGCGCGCGCGCATCTTGTTGCCGCGCCCCGCCTTGATGCGCGCTATCACGGCCCGGTCAGCGGACGGATCGTTGCCATCGACCGGTCGGCAAGCGGGCATCTGCGCCTGTTGCTTGACCGTATCCATCTGGCACGGGATGCGCCGGTGACACCACATCTGGCGCGGGTGACGATCTGGGGCGATGACGCGGAAACCGGTTTTGCGCCGGGCCAGATTGTGGGCATGACGGCCAGCCTGTCGCCGCCACCGCCACCGGCAGAACCCGGGGGCTTTGATTTTCGTCGTCTGGCATGGTTTCGCGGCCTAGGGGCAGTGGGGTTTGCCCGGCGCCCGCCCCGGCAGATCGCGCGGCCACGGCTTGATGACTGGAATATCCGGCTTGCGGTGCGAAGGTTCGACATGGCGCAGCAGGTGCGCCGGCGTCTTGACGGGCAGGCCGGGGCCTTTGCCGCCGCCCTGCTGACCGGCGACAGATCAGCCGTTGACCCGGCGGTTCTGCAACAGCTGCGGGATTCCAATCTTGCTCATCTTCTGGCCATTTCCGGCCTGCATATGGGGTTGCTTGCGGGGTTTGTCTTTGCGGCGCTGCGATATGGCGCGGCGCTGGTGCCGCCCGTCGCCTTGCGCCTGCCGGCCAAGCAGATCGCGGCCGGCGTCGCCCTGCTGGCGGGGCTGGCCTATATGGTGTTGTCGGGCGCCAGTATCGCCACGCAACGCGCTTTCGTGATGCTGGCGGTCTTTCTTGTGGCGGTCATGTTGTCGCGTCGGGCGTTGTCGCTGCGCGCGGTTGCGCTTGCGGCGGTGGTCGTCCTGGCAATCCGGCCTGAAAGCCTGTTGTCGGTGGGCTTCCAGATGTCCTTTGCCGCCACGGCTGCGCTGATTGCGGTTTTTTCCGCCCTTCAGAACAGCCCGCTGGCGCGTGTTCGTTCCCCGATCCTGCGTTGGGGGGCGGGGCTGGTTGTTTCCTCGATCACCGCTGGGGCCGCGACCGCGCCCTTTGCCGCCTTCCATTTCAACCGCCTGGTGGCGTTCGGGCTGGTGGCAAACCTGATGTCGATTCCGGCGATGGGGTTGATCGTGATGCCGGCGGCGGTATGTGCCATGCTGGCCGATACGCTGGGGCTGGGCGCGCCGTTCTGGGCCGTAATGGGCATGGGGATCGACTGGATCCTTGGCGTTGCTGCGAGGGTATCATCCTGGCCGGGGGCCGTCAGGCCGGTGCCGGCGGGCGACGGGGCGGCGCTGGTGATGATTTCGGTTGCCGGGCTGGCGTTAATTCTGTTGCGCGGAAGGGTGCGCGCGGTGGGGATCATCCCCTTGGTGGCGGGGCTGGTGGTCTGGGCGCAGACACCGCGGCCCGATCTGCTGTTGTCGGATAGCGGCATGCTGGTCGGTGCGGTGGGGCCGGCGGGGCGGTGGCTGAGCCGGGGCCGGGGCAGCGGGTTTGTTGCCCAAAGCTGGCTGCGGCGTGACGGAGATGGCGTCGAACAACCGCGGGCCGCCGCGCGCCCGCCGCCGCGCTGGCTGGTTCGGGTTTATCGCAAACGCAAAAGGGCAGTCTGGCGCAAGGGCGGTGGCGGGGTGGCGCTGTTCACGGGGCGCAAGATCGACGCCACGAATCTGGCCCGCCTTTGCGCCGATTTCAGGCTGGTCGTCTTGTCGCGCCTGTCCGCGCCACGGCCGCCCGGCGGGTGCAGGTTCATCTCGCATGGCGATTTGCAGCGGGACGGGGCTGTTGCCGTCTGGCTGAATGGCAAGGGGGTGCCCGCTGGCCGGGAATTGAGGATCGTCACCGCCCGGCAGCTTGCCGGCCAACGTCTGTGGACGCTGCGACAAGGTTTTCAGTAGGTGCGGATCAAGCCCACAAGCCTGCCCTGAACCTGCACCTGGTCATCCCGATAGACGCGGGTTTCATAGGCCGGGTTGGCCGCCTCGAGCGCGATCGAGCGGCCGTGTTTGCGCAGCCTCTTGAGGGTCGCTTCCTGCCCCTCGATCAGGGCCACCACGATGTCGCCGCTTTCGGCGTCGTCCTGCTCGCGGATGACCACGATGTCACCGTCATTGATGCCCGCCTCGATCATCGAATCGCCCTTGACCTCCAGCGCGTAGTGCAGCCCCTTGCCGCGCATCATGCTGCCCGGCACGGCGACCGAATCCGTCTTGTTGCTGATGGCCTCGATCGGGGTGCCCGCAGCAATGCGGCCCATGACCGGCACCTCGAGCGCGTTCAGGCGTTCAACCTGCATGGCGCCGCGCGGGGCGGGGGCCTTGGCCGGGGTTTCGCTGACCAGCTTGGGCGTGAAATTCTGGCGGCTGTCGCCCTGGCGCGGGCTGCGTTCCAGGGCCTCGGGCAGTTTGACGATTTCGATCGCGCGCGCCTTGTGCGCAAGGCGGCGGATAAAGCCACGTTCCTCAAGCGCCGTGATCAGCCGGTGGATGCCGGACTTGGAGCGCAGGTCAAGCGCGTCTTTCATCTCGTCAAACGAGGGCGGCACACCGTCGCGTTGAATTCGTCGGTTGATCAAATCCAGCAATTCCAATTGCTTGCGCGTCAACATGAATGTTCCCTCCCGCCAGGATATGCTGCGTTGGTCCGGGGGTGCCGGATCACCTATTCATGTAACGTTCTATGATCGTTCCTGTTTTGTGTCAAGCGATTGCTGCCGGTCACGCCCTCAAAGATGGATGATCTCGACCATCTCGCCCGCTTTGCGCGCGCCATCATGGGGCGCACGCACGATCAGCGCATCGGATGCGGCCAGTACCGACAAAAGCGCGCTGTCCTGGCGGGGGTGCGCCTCGACAACAAGCGTGCCGTCGCGCCTGAAAATGCGCGCGCGCATGTAATGTTCGCGTGGCCCGTTGGCGGGCAGATCGGTGGCCAGCGGCATGTGCAGCCGGCTGCGCGCCTTGCCCGGCAAGCCCTGCATGTGGCGCAGGGAGGGAATGACAAAGACATGCCCGCAAACCATTGATGAAACGGGATTTCCCGGCAGGCCGATCATCGGAATGCCGTTCATGCGCCCGGCCATGAGTGGTTTTCCGGGGCGCATCGCGAC
>WFQE01000243.1 GCA_015487165.1 Paracoccaceae bacterium
ACTTGAAAATCCCCGAAAAATGGCGCGCCAAGCGGGCTTGATCTATCTGCTAATCGCGGTCTTTGGTGCCTTTGCCATTGCTTATGTCCCATCCCAGATCATCGTGGCTGGTGAGGAGCAGGCCACCTTGGCCAATCTGCAATCGCAGGCAGGGCTGTTTCGCGCCGGGATATTTGCGGACATGATGGTAATCCTGCTCGAGATCGAACTGACGGCGATCCTGTTTTTCCTGTTGCGCCCAGTGAACCCCGTGCGCTCGATGATCGCGGCTGCGGCCCGCTATGGCATGGTCATTGTGATGCTGATAAACCTGATGTTGAACATCACCGCCTTCATGATGGCTGAAGGGGCGCTGAGCGGTTCGCCCGCAACCATCCTGACCCTCTTTGAGGTCCATGCGATGGGCGTCTACCTTTGGGGCGTGCTGTTTGGAAGCCACCTTCTGGTGGTTGGCATGCTGGTTTACCGCTCGGACTATCTGCCGCGGATGCTGGGCGGAGCGCTTGTGATTGGTGCCTTCGGCTATCTGATCGAAGGGCTCAGCCAGATCATGGGGCTGGAATACGTCATCCCGTCATGGTTGGTCATCGGGCTCTTGACACTGGTCACATTTGCCGAGATTGGCTTTGCCCTGTGGTTGTTGATCAAGGGCCTGGACGAGGAAAAATGGCGCAAGGCGCTGACCTGAACAACAAGGTCGCCGGCCGTCACACGGCGGCCGGCTTTGCCTTGGTGCAGCGTTGAATGTTAATAGAGCGCAATGCGCGAAAAACGGGGAGTTTCCATGCCGGACAGATCGCCAACACTCCACATGCTGTGCGGAAAGATTGCGTCGTGCAAGTCAACCCTGGCGGCCGAACTTGGCCGTTCGGACTGGAGCATCGTTATCTCCGAAGATGCCTGGCTGCAGGCGCTCTACGCGGAAGAAATGCGCGAGGTGGCCGACTATATGCGCTGCACGTCAAAGCTGCGCTCGGTCATGGGCCGCCATATTGCAGCGTTGCTGAATACCGGCCTTTCGGTCGTTCTGGATTTCCCGGCGAATACCATTGAACAGCGCCGGTGGATGCGCGGGATTTTGGAACAGACCCGGGCTGCCCATGTGCTGCATGTGCTGGACGTGCCCGACGAGGTCTGCCTGGCGCGGCTACGCGCGCAAAACGCTGAAGGGGCATATCCCTTCGCCGCGAGTGAGGCGCAGTTCCGGCGCATATCGGCGCATCTCGCGCCGCCTTCGCCGGACGAGGGGTTCAATGTCGTGGTGCATGGCGGGGGTGCCTGACGTTGCGGCTTGTGGCACGGCCGCTGAGCCGGGCCGCGAGCATCCGCGCTGGCCGCAGGCTTGCCAGGGTATCAACCCCTGCCGGATCCTGCCCCAGCTTCGCACCACGCTTTCAAGCTCCTGTTTTCAACCGCGATTGTCCTGCCGGCAGCGTGTTTGAGAAACGGCCAGAGGATCGCGGCCAACACCTCCGACGCATGCACGGTCAGGGTGCTATCGCAGCCTTCAGGCGTCGCGACGATGGCATGGCCTGCGCGCATCGCAACGCCGTTTACCCGGGCCTCCCACGCAAACCGGTGCCCAGCCTCGAAATCAATAACGCGCCAAACGGTTTCCACCTGTCCTGGTTGCTTCAACCGCGCGTGGCTGCCGTGGCCGAACGGCCCGTCGTCAAGCCGAACCGCCGTGGTGACCGTCGGCGTACATCTGGGCCAGTTTTCAACGTCGATCGTTGCCTGCCACACCTCGTCAGCAGCGCAATCGATTCCAACCCGGATTTCCGCCAATAGCTTCATTTCCGTGATCCTTTCCTGTTGTGTGGCCGGGATCGGTGCAGCGCCAGGTTCACTTGCCCCAGTCGATCCCGGCGATCAGGTCGCTCAGGCCTTCGCGGTCGAGATTGGTGCTGTTTGCGACGATCGCCACGGCCAGACCCTTGGTCGGGTAAAGCCGCATGATCGAGGCGAAACCGGGGCCGCCGCCGCGGTGTTGGAACCAGGGGGTGCCGTCTTGCGAAAATCCTTCCCAGCCAAGGGGCAAACCACCGTCGCCCTGGCGGGTGAGCCGCAGGGTCGCCGATGCCAATGCCCGGCTGTCGCCGGCAAAGGCCCAAGCCAGGCGCGCAGCATCGGCGGCGGTGCCGATCAGGCCGGTCGAGGGAGTCGCGTCGATGTAGAACCTGTTGAACCAGAGGTTTGTGCCGATCCACGCCGCGACCAGCTTGCCGAGCGGCACGTAGACGGGCAGCAGCGGTGTGAAGATGCTGACCAGCGGATGCGACCCTGCCGCGTTAATGGCGGTCTGTTCCGCCGGGTAAAGAAACGCGGTCTGCCCGATTCCGAGCGGCGCCAGCACATCCTTTTCGATGGTGTGCTCGTAACGCTGGCCGGTCACGCTCTCGATCACGGCGCCAAGGACCATGTATCCAAGGTTGGAATAGGCGCGGCTTTGCCCGGGCGCATCGCGCAGTTTGGCATAGTTCGGCAGCACACGGCGCAAAAGTGCGCTCTGGTTCGGGGTTTCGTCCTCGAAATGCACCCAGCCCATCATCGCGGGCATGGTGTCCTTCAGGCCCGAGGTGTGGTTCAGGAGCATGCGGATCGTGATCGGTCGGGCATCTTTGCCGTCGCTCTGAACCGTGAAAAACGGCAGGTATCGCGCGACCGGATCATCCAGTGCGATGCGCCCCTGATCCACCAGTTGCAGGATGCCCATGGCTGTCGCCATCTTGGTCATTGACCACCAGTGGAACCGCGTTTCGGGTGTGACAGGCGTGGTATTGAACGGTTCGGCAATCCCGTAAGCGCGGTTGAACACCATCTGGCCATCGCTGATCACCGCAACCGACAGGCCGGGGGGCGTGCCCGCCTCGGTCAGGTCCCGCAGATAGGCGTCGAGGTCGTCGGCGTTTGCCACCGCGCGCGGAATGGCGGGCGGGTGCGGCGCAGCGACGTAAAGAGCAGCGGCCAGCAGAAGCGGGGCCGCGATCAGCGCTGTGAGCAATTTCTTTCTCCGGGTCATGTCATGCCTCTTGGGTTTTGTGGCTCTTGTGGGATCCAACGGCTCAACCCGCCGCCAGTGCGGCGACGTTTGCCGTCAGACCGGCGGTAAGCACCAGGACGCCTGCGAAACCTGCGACCAGCAGCGCGATGCCGGGGCTGAACCAGGTAAAAAGAAGCGCTAGCAGAATCGTGATGCCCCCCCGCAATTGCGAGATCGTTTCGGGTCAATGTGGTTTCGTGTTGCATGACGGTGCCTTTCCGCGCAGACTTGTTTCATTTCCACCGCGTTTAGCTGCACCGAAGCTGCCGGTGCATTATCATTTGTTAACGGAAAGGGCATTTATTGACGCCGTTCGAAAAAATTCTGGCTGAAACAGATGCCGAGGGGGTCCGCCTGAATGCGGCACAACGGGCGCGGCTGACGGCGGCATTTCAGCTGCGTCCGGTGCGCGCGCACAATCTGCTCGCGGTCCAGGGGCAGCCAAGCACATGCGAAATTGCGCTTCTTGCCGGGTGTGCGGCCAGCCTGGCGCGCGACGCCGAGGGGCGAGAGACCTGCCTCGGGCTCTACCGGGCACCCTGCATCCTGCCGCCAAACATGGCGCGCACGCGTGACGGCGTAGCATTGGCGGATATCGAAATGATCGGCGACGGCACCATCGCGTGCCTGGACGAAAACGCGCTGGTTGCGCTGATGCTCGATGATGCCGACATCCGGGACTGGGCGAACACGATCATGCGCGCCGAGCTCAATCGAAAGGTACGCCGGGAATGGGCATTGGCGGTGTTGCCCGCATCGGAACAGCTGGCGTGGTTCCGGAGCGATTATCCCGGCTTCGAGGGGGTGTTCCCCCACAGGCATATCGCGTCGTTTCTGGGGATAACGCCGGTCACGCTCAGCCGGGTCAGAAGGAGGTCCGGCGAAAGGAATCGCGGCTGACTTGACGCGGGTCGGGTGATCAAGAGAACGTTAGCTCCCAGACCCATCCGCACCGCCACCACACACAAAATATCATTAAAATCAGCTAGGTAGCACATTTCAAGGCTTTGTGTAATTGATTTTGCTTCAATTGACTGCTATAGTGAGGTATGCAATCACGCGTTTCAGTTCCTAAAATATTTCTCCGTGGGAATCGGTGGTATGTGCGCGTGCAAGTGCCGAAGAAATGGCAGAAACGGCTACATCGTAAAGAGTATTGGGTTTCTCTCGGCACCTCTGATAGGTTGGAAGCCCTCAAAAAAGCCACACTGGCTACCCAAGAGAAGCGGTGGGAAATCACAACGGTGAATCAGCGCCTGAGCAATCTCCGGAAAAAGATAACGCATCTTACTGAGGAGCAGCGCGCCGCATTGCGGCGAGAAGCCTTGTCTTATGACTTTTCTTGGCTCCTTTGTCATAAACTCGTGGCCCGCAAACAGGGCGTTTTTGCGGTTTAGGGGTAAGCGCCCGATTGAGACCGCCTGCCCCTATCTCATGGGGTGATTTATGAGATGTGCATAACGACGTCGTTAATGACATGTCTTATTTGGAGGTGATATGCGCGGAGATATATTGGGTGTCGAGCGGCGGCGGCGCTGGAGCGATGAGGATAAATTGTCGGTCGAGCAGGCGGTTGTTACCGGCATAGCCATCAACTTGCAGGATGCCATTGAAGCCCTACAAAATATCAACCGCGTGTTTACCGCCGCGCCCCGGTGTATAGGTGATGTCGAGCCGCTCGGAGGTGTCCTCGCCGATTATGTGGCGCTCTGCGCCGCATGCACAGAGAGACTGTCCGATCTTCTGTGTATGAGTAAAATGGTCCATGCTTCACCAACGAAGGAGCATGACGACAATGACGATTTCCAAGGAACTACTGGACGAGCTGCTTAGCGGCGTTGAACGGCCCGAGGATTTGCTGGGCGACAAGGGCCTGAT
>WFQE01000244.1 GCA_015487165.1 Paracoccaceae bacterium
CGCGCAATCGCGCGCGAAAGACAGATGGCTGCTGCGTGGCCAAGCAACAGCGGATCGCGCGCAGGATCTCGAACTGCAACGGTGCCGGTGGAAACCGCAAACACGATATCACCATCATATGGGGTGTGGCTGGGAAAGATTGCGCGCGCCATGCCGTCATGGGCCGCAATTGCCATGCGGGTGGCCTGGGCCTGTGTCAGCGCTGCATCTGTTGCCACGATGGCAAGCGTGGTGTTCGTTCGCGCAGGGCCTTTGGCAAAGGGATCAGGTTCCGACAGGGGGTCGGCATCATATGCAATCCCGCGCCCGCCAAATTCTTGGTCGATTTCCATTGGTGCGGCCCAGAATTGCCCGCCTTTGCCGGATATGACCTCGCCCATCGGGTTGGCGGCAACCAGGGCGCCCACGGTGATCCCGTTATCCAGCACAAGTGATGTCGAGCCCAACCCACCTTTCAGCTGACCTGCGGTTGCACCGGTTCCGGCGCCTTGGGTCCCAAGGCAAAAATCCCGGCTTGCCGCGCCCAATGCACTGGCACCAAGGGCGCGGTAGGGGTTTTCGGCCCAGTTCTTGTCGCCCCCGTTCAGCAGGTCGAAAAGGATGGCTGCTGGCACGATGGGCACGCGCGCCGGCCCCACGGCAAAGCCGCGCCCTTGTTCGCGCAGTGCATCAGCCACGCCGCCCGCGGCATCCAGCCCGAAAGCCGAGCCCCCCGAAAGCACGATGGCATCGACCTGCTCGACCAGGCGATCCGGGGCCAGCAGATCGGTTTCACGCGTGCCGGGCGCACCCCCCATGACATGCACCCCCGTGGTCAAGGGCGCGTCGCCAATCAGCACGGTGCATCCCGATTTGAGGTTATCATCATGGGCATTTCCCACCAGCAGGCCGGAAACATCCGTGATCAGGTTGCGAGGCCCCGGCTTCATGGTGCCTGCCTCGGCCGTTGCCAGACATGCATGAGGTCGGGCCCAATGACGCGGGTTTCCGCAAGCTCGAAACGCGGGTGGGCGGCAAGGGCCATCTCTGGCAATTCGCCTATGGCGGGACGTCCCTGCGCGCCAAGCACCAGCCCGGCGGTAAAGCCGACAAGCCGGTCAACAAGCCCCGCCTGCAGCAGGCTGGCCGCAATCTTGCCCCCGCCCTCGCAAAAGACCCGTGTCAGGCCCTTTTCGGCCAGTTGCGCCAGCAGTTCGCCCATGTCCAGACCGCCGTGATCCAGCGACACCTGTATCAGCATGGCGCCCGCCGCCTGCCATGCTTGCCGCGCCTGGTCGGGGGCGTCGGGGCCGTGGCATATCCAGACGGGTGCATCACCGGCCGTTCGGCCCAGCGTGCAATCGGGGGAAAGCGACAGCCGCGAATCGCAGATGACGCGCACCGGCTGTTGGGTGATCCCAAGATCCCGCACAGTCAGAGAAGGATCATCGGCCAGCGCCGTGCCGACACCGATCATTACCGCGTCATGGGTTGCACGCATGTAATGCACCACGCGCCGCGCCCGAGGCCCGGTGATCCAGCGGCTTTCACCCCGGCCGGTGGCGATGCGCCCGTCAAAGGATGTTGCCAGCTTGAGCGTGACCATGGGCCGTCTTTCGGTCACACGCGCCAGAAAGCCCGAATGGTCATGCCGCGCCTGATCCGCAAGGCAGCCGGTCACGACCTCGATTCCCGCCTCGCGCAACCGGCTGTGCCCCTTGCCCGCAACCCTAGGGTCGGGATCCCGCAAGGCGGTCACGACCCTTGCCACGCCTGCGCTGACCAGCGCCTGCGAACAGGGGGGTGTCTGGCCGTGGTGGTCGCAGGGTTCCAGCGTCACATAGGCGGTTGCCCCCCGCGCGGCCTCTCCTGCCTGTGCAAGGGCGACCGTCTCGCCATGGGGGCGGCCGCCGGGTTGTGTCCATCCGCGGCCAATGACGCGACCGTCTTTGACGATCACGCAACCAACGGCGGGGTTCGGCCAGGTCTTGCCCAGCCCCCTTCGACCCAGCGCCAGCGCCAGTTTCATCCAGCGTTCATCGGCCGGGTCATGGGGCATGGCTATTCTTCGTCGGCTTTGGGTGGGCGCAGCTCGTGAACGAATTCCTCGAAATCATCAGCCGCCTGAAAGTTCTTGTAAACGCTTGCAAATCTCACATAAGCCACGGTATCGATCCGCGCCAGGGTTTCCATCACGATGGTGCCGATCCGTTCAGAATGAATGTCGGTTTCGCCTAGGGATTCAAGCCTGCGCACGATGCCCGAAATCATCTGGTCGATGCGCTCGGGCTCAAGCGGGCGTTTCTGCATAGCGATGCGGATCGAGCGTTCCAGCTTGTCGCGGTCGAATTCTTCGCGCTTGCCGTTTTTCTTGATCACGACCAGGTCGCGCAGCTGCACCCGCTCGTAGGTCGTGAAGCGCCCGCCGCATGCAGGGCAGGCCCGGCGGCGGCGAATGGCGATATGGTCTTCTGCCGGGCGGCTGTCTTTGACCTGGGTGTCGATATTCCCGCAAAATGGGCAACGCATACCTGTAATCCCTCGTTCTTGGCCTGCTGGATGGGGGCACTATAGGGGGGGTGCAAGTTTTTGTGTAGTGGTTTTGAACGGCCACCACATGCTGGCTTGACCCCGGACATCTATTGCCAATAATCCACCTGCACCGAGGGGGACAGGAACCGATGAAATCAGCCAGACTTTGGGGTCTTGTTCTCGGCTTTGCCGCGTTTCAGCTGTGGCTTGCGGCGGTCCTGCCCCTGATCGAGGACGAAGCCTATTATCAGCTTTGGGCGAGCGTCCCTTCTGCCGGCTATTACGACCACCCCCCGATGGTGGCATGGGCCATTGCCGCGGGCGAGTGGCTGTTCGGAGCTACCGGCCTGGGGGTGCGTGCCGCGTCGGTGCTGATGGGGATGATCATTACCCTGTTGACCTGGCGCATCGCCTGGCGGGTTTCGGGCGATGAAGATACCGCCCTGCGTGCCGCGCTGTGGGGCAAGGTGATGCTGCCGATCGGATTTGCCGGTTTTGTGGCAACCCCCGACCCGGCCTCGGTCATGTTCTGGACGGCCGCCACATGGGCGCTGGTCGAGGTCATCCATGGCGGGCGCTTGGCCTGGTGGCTGGCGGTCGGCCTGTTTGCCGGGCTTGGCGTGCTGTCGAAATTCACCAACCTGTTCTTTGGCCTTGCGCTGGTGATCTGGTTGTTGGCATCGCGCGATGGGCGCAGGTGGTTGCCAAGGTGGCAGGTCTGGGCCGGTGCGATGCTGGGGCCGCTGGTTCTGGTGCCCTTTGCCATGTGGAACGCCTCGCATGGCTGGGCAGGGCTTGAACGGCAGTTCGGGCGCGTCGGCAGCGCGGCGTCGTTTTCCTTGATGCGGCTTGTGGTCTTTGCCCTGTCGCTGGCGCTGCTGGTGACGCCTCTGGTGGCGGTTCAGGCGGTGCGAGGGTTCTTTTCCCAGCAGGTGCCGCGCCTGATGATCTGGCTGATCGCACCCGTCATGGCCTATCTTTCGTGGCACGCCCTGCGGCACGAGGCGGGGGCGCAGTGGTTGGTGCCGATCTTTCCGACCCTTGCCGTCATTGCCGCGCTGGCGACAGAGCGCCCGAGCTGGATTGCCCGATGGGCCGCTCCTGTGGGCGGGACGCTGGGGCTGGCCGTTCTGGCGGCTGGCTTCTGGCCGGGCAAGGTGCTGATTCCCGGCCACAACCCCTTTACACAGGTCCGGGGCTGGGATCCGGTGATTGCCGAAATCAAGGCGCAAGCCAGGAAACAGGGCGTCGCGTGGATCGCAACCAACGCCTATGGGCTGACGGGGCAGTTGAACCACTATCTCGGGCAGGAAATTCCAGTCTGGTCGGTCATCCAGCCAAAACGCTATCTGTTTCGCGGTCCGCTGCCGTCTGTGCTGTGCGACCAGCCCGCGCTGTTCATCTCGCGGCAGCGTTTTGCCGGCGGCGTGCCCTATTTCGCCCGCACCCGGCCCTTGCCCGACATCTTGCGCAAAGAGGGCGATATCGTCTTGATGCGCTATTATGTGGCCCGCGTCCAAGGCTTGAGGAACACGCCCTATACCAGCTGCCGATCCCGTGAAAAATAAGCGGCCACCTGCCGGTGATGGGGGGCGTTCCGGTGCTCGAAAAGGAATATGCCCTGCCAGGTGCCAAGCACCATCCGACCGTTTGAGACCGGGACTGACAGGCTGACAGGCATAATGGCAGCCTTGATATGGGCGGGCATGTCGTCGGGGCCTTCGCTGACATGGCGGATATAGCCCATGTTCGGGTCGTCAGAGGGTGGCACCAGTCGGTGAAAAAAGGCTTGCAGGTCGCGCATGACTTGCGGGTCGGCGTTTTCCTGTATCAGCAACGAACATGACGTGTGCCGCACGAACAGGGTCAACAGCCCGTCATGGGCCCGCTGTTCTGCCAGCCAGCGCGAGATCTGCGCGGTGAATTCATAAAGCCCCGGCCCGTTGGTCGAAATCGAAAAGATCGTCTGCATGTGGCGCAGGATACAGGACCCGCGCGGCAAAGGTCAAAGACTGGCAAGCGCGCGCTCGACCGCCACCTTTTGCACCCCGGCCTGCCCGTGCCAGAAACCGTTGGCAAAGGGGGCAGGCAGGTTCAGCGCATCCAGCCGTTTCTGCCCTTCCTCCGGGCTGATCACGCCATCCAGCGCTGCACGCCAGATCTTTGCGACGGCGACCATATCGACATCCTGCGGCACCAGTCGGAAATGGGTGATGCCGATATCACGCAGCTGCGGCAGCTCTGCCATCAGGTTGATGTATTTGTGCGAAAGCGTCTGGATGCCGTTGATGGCCAGAAAGTCGTTGCCGTCAAGCGTGCGCAGCGGCATGCCGTCGGGATCCAGCTCGCAGACAAACTGGCAGTTGTCCTTGATCCGGCCATGGGCGCGGGCGTGATAGCAGCGCGCCGAAAGCGCCAGCTGGGCGCGGCCAAAGACCTGAACCTCGCAGCCCGCCCCGACATCTTGCGCGGCGCTGGCCATGATCGCGACCGAGCTGCCCGGCAATTCGGTCGGCATGGCGAAATGGGTGGCGCCCTTGCCGGCCAGATAGCGCAGGGTTTCCTCGTTATAGGCATTCATCAGCGGCCCGACGCGGAACTTGTGGCCGTCAAGATGCCATAGGGCCGAGGCGTCGTTGATCTCGATCTCGTGGTCCTCGATCTCGCAAAAGCCGGCCATCATGTTGCGTTCGCGTTTCAGCATGATTTCGGCAAGCGAGGAAAACACGACCGTTTTACCCGCCCTTGTCAGGCGCTCGGCAACATCTTCGTAATACTGTTCGAAGAAGGGGCTGCGTTTCGAGCAGACCACCTCGCCCAGATACACCGTGTCAACCGGCGCCTCTTCGGCGATGCGGGCATAGAATTCCAGTTTCTTTTCGGCCGGCCAGTGAAACAGGATCGGCCCGATCGTCAGGTTCGGTTTCATTTTGTTACCGCCATGTCTTGCTTTTGAACGCGCCTTCGGTCTGTTTCTGCCCCTCTGTCAGGGCGATGAGGTCGGCAAGCGGGGGCTCTTGGCCCGCCATGATCGCGTCAACCGCCTTGCGGAAGGACGAAACCACGTTG
The DNA here is from genome assembly GCA_015487165.1 of Paracoccaceae bacterium. Classification (GTDB taxonomy): domain Bacteria; phylum Pseudomonadota; class Alphaproteobacteria; order Rhodobacterales; family Rhodobacteraceae; genus UBA5972. Next base: position 5,581 of record WFQE01000244.1, read on the forward strand.
CGCACATAGGCGCGCGAACGCTGGCGCCCCTCGATCTTGAGCGCGTTGACGCCTGCAGCCATCAGATCGGGCAGCAGGGATGACAGGTTCAGGCTGATCGGTTCCTCGAAGGCGTAATAGCCTTCGTTGCGCGCGGGTGTCAGATAGCGCCCCTTGCAGATGGTGGGGTAGCCCGCGGTTTCATTGCAGGAAAAACAGTCGATGGTGAAATCGCCCAGCCGGGTTGACAGGTTGCCGTCGTCGTCGCGGCGGTATTCGACATCCGCGGCGGGCGAACAGACGCCATCATAATTGGTGGACTGCCCGGTGATATAGTTGGTCAGCGAACAGCGCCCCTCGACCATCAGCCCGTGATTACCAAAGATGAAGGTTTCGATCTCGCAGGGGATTTCGCTGGCGATCTGCTTGATCTCGGATACCGTCAGGATCCGGGGCAGCACCACCCGCTTGACGCCGAATTCGCGGCAATACCAGTTGATTGCCTCGGGGCTGGAGGCCGCCGCCTGCACCGACAGGTGCAGCCTGATGTCGGGATGGTTGCGCGCGATGTAGTCGGCGACACCGATATCGGCAACGATATAGGCATCGACCCCAAGGCGTGCGCCCAGATCGATTGCCTCGCGCCAGAGATCGACCTTGCCCGCAGGCGGAAAGGTGTTGATGGCCAGCAAGACCTTGGTGCCGTGTTCATGGGCGTGCGCGATCGAACGCTCAAGCTCGTCAGGGGTAAAGTTCAGCCCAGGAAAATTGCGTGCATTGGTGGCGTTCTGAAAGCCGCAGTAAACGGCGTCGGCCCCGGCCTCGACGGCGGTGCGCATGGCCGCGGGCGTGCCCGCGGGGCAAACCAGTTCGGGTCGCTGCATGTTTGTGGCTCCTCAGTTCTTGCGGCGGGCGCTGGCGCGGCGCATGGCGGACAGCATGGCACGGCCGGGCGGGCCGAACATGTCGGCAACCTCGGCCGCGATCGAACCATCCACATCATCCAGCGCGTTGCGCAGGCAGACCACGGCCTCGGTATTGCCGGTAATGACAAGATCGCGGGAAAAGAACAGCGCATCACCATCGGATTCGCCATCGACCAGCCCCAGAAGGTCAAGAAATCCACCGCGGATCTCGGCATCGGCCACCGGCTTGCGATGGCGTGGCACGGCGCGGAAAAGCAGGTCGTCGGGGTCGGGCCGCAGATGCAGGGCAAAGGGCAGACCCTTGACGTCGATGATGAAATTCGCCGATCTGTGCGGCCCCAGCCGGTTGAACATGTCGGGGTTCTGCGCCGCGATGCGGGTGACGATCCGTCTCAGGATCGGTTGCAGCAGAAACAGCGGCAGTGGCGGTAGCAGCCGGGGCGCCCTGATGTCGCCGGTCTGCATATCTGGTTGGGTGGGTGTTACGGGTTCCATGCCCGCCGGACTATCTGATAGGTCGGTGCCATGAATTGACCGATATCAAGATGCTGGTGTTTTTTTCGCCAAAATGCGCGACACCCGACAAAGCGTGCCCTGTGGGGCTTGAATTCGCGCCGGGCTTGGCGCAGGACTTGGGCAACGACTTGGCCCGACCAAAGCGGAGCATCAGCATGAAACTTGCCTTCGTGACCTCGACGAAAAGGGGCGAGATCGACCGCCTTCTCTCCCTGACCGCCGCCAGGCTGGAGGCCGAGGGCGCGCGTCTGACCGGCGTGGTCAAGGTGCTGGAAGAAGACCCCGCGCTTGCGCATGATTGCGACATGGACCTGCGCGTGCTGCCCGACGGGCCTGCCATCCGCATCACCCAGTCGCTTGGCGAGGGATCGACCGCCTGTCGCCTGAACCCAGCCGCAATCGAACAGGCCGTTGCCGCAGTCGAACGGTATGACGGCCCCGCGGACATGTTCATCCTCAACAAGTTCGGCCCGCAAGAGGCCGAGGGGCACGGGTTCCGAACGACCATCGGCAACGCGCTGGCACGCGATATTCCGGTGCTGCTGGGCGTTGGCACGACAATGCGCGATGCCTTTCAGGTCTTTGCCGAGGGCATGGCCGAGGAACTGCCCGATGATCTGGACGCGATCCATGCCTGGTGCGTGGCCGCGATGGGAAAAACCGCCGACTGACCCCGCGCACCATTGCGCCCGATTGCAATGCGCGGGCCAAGGGTGTATTCGGCGCCGATGTGAAAATCCGTACAAGGATGCAGGTGCCGTGATGCCGCAAAAGCGCAAACTGTTCGTCAAGACCTATGGCTGTCAGATGAATGTCTATGACAGCGAGCGCATGGAATCCGCGCTGGGCGTTTCAGGCTACGAGGCAACCGACACGCCCGATGATGCTGACCTGATCCTTCTGAACACCTGCCATATCCGCGAAAAGGCTGCCGAAAAGGTGTATTCCGAGTTGGGGCGCTTCAAGCCGCTCAAGACGGAAAACCCCGATCTCAAGATCGCCGTTGCCGGCTGCGTTGCCCAGGCCGAGGGTGAGGAAATCATCCGCCGCCAGCCCATGGTCGATATCGTCGTCGGCCCGCAGGCCTATCACCGTCTGCCGGCGCTGGAAAAATCGGCGCGCGCCGGTGAAAAGGTGATCGACACCGATTTCCCCGAAGAGGACAAGTTCGACCATCTGCCCAAGCGCGCGGCGCGTGGCCCCCGGATGCGCCGGGCGCCGACCGCCTTTCTGACCGTGCAGGAGGGCTGTGACAAGTTCTGCGCCTTTTGCGTCGTGCCCTACACCCGCGGCATGGAGGTCAGCCGTCCGCCTGCCCGCATCCTGGCCGAAGCGCGCGATCTGGTTGAACGCGGCGTGGTCGAGATCACCCTGCTGGGCCAGAACG
>WFQE01000245.1 GCA_015487165.1 Paracoccaceae bacterium
GCCAGCGCCTTGCAGGTATTCGACCCGCCCTATGGCTGGGACGTGAACCCGATGCTTGACCTCGCCATGACCGATTACGGCGATCTTGCCTTTGACTATGGCAAGGTGGCCGACGTGCCGGCGCGGATCGAAGAACATATAGCGGGCATCCTGCGCGCGGGCGCGGCGGTGCTGACGCTGGGGGGTGATCATTCGATCAGCCACCCCGTCATCCGGGCGCATGCCGAAAAATGGGGGCCGGTTTCCCTGGTGCAGTTCGACGCCCATTCCGATACCTGGGCCGATGACGACATGAGCCGCATCGACCACGGCACCATGTTCTACAAGGCGGTGAAACAGGGGGTGGTGGTGCCCGAGCGTTCTGTCCAGCTGGGGATCCGCACGGTGAACCCCGACACGCTGGGCGTGAACATCATCGACGCGCCCGCCATCCATGAAAGCAGGGCGGCAGACATCGCCGCGCAGGTGAAACGGATCGTTGGCGACAACCCGGTTTACCTGAGCTTTGACATCGACGCGCTGGACCCCGCCTTTGCGCCGGGCACCGGCACGCCGGTTTCGGGCGGGCTGTCATCGGCGCAGGCGCTGGCCATCCTGCGGGCGCTGGCGGGGATCAACATCATCGGCATGGATGTGGTCGAGGTCTCGCCCCCCTACGACACCACAGGCGCCACCGCGATTGCCGCGGCCCATGTGGCGATGGAGCTGCTGTGTTTGTGGACGTTCCGCCACTGCGCTCAGGACTGACGCGCCGCCTGCCGGGCGCGGGGGTCATTCAGGAAATCCTCGACCTTGGCAGGTCCTAGGTTTTCGCGAGAGTGCAAAGAGTGTCGCCGAAATAGCCGTCGGGTCGCATTTCGATAATGTCCGCGGTAACGCCATCGGTCCGGGTCGCCTCGATGATGGCCTTGAAAACGAAAGCGGCCATATAAACCTTGTGGCCGTTACAGACATCTCCGAGATATCCGCACCCCATGTTTGGCTGATCGGCGTCGCATTCCCGCTGCGATGTCCAAGCAGTATAATTTACCCGCGGCAGGGATACGCTCAGCTTGCCGGCCGCAGCGCTATTTGCTGTCACAAGGGTAACGCCAAAGGTGATAATTGCCGCGACCGTGATTCCGAATGATATGGTATTGTTGCCTATTGTGTTCATGTAACTGGGTCCTAATCAAGAAATACAGAGGGCGAGCCTAGGGTAGTTAGGTCAGTTGGGCAACTCCTCGCGGTTGCGAGTCGGCGAAAAGCTGCAGGGCACGGCTTGCGGCACGGGCCGAGGGACAGGGCATTAACTGCGGCGTGCCGCCTGCCAGGCGCGGGGGTCGTTCAGGAAATCCTCGACCTCGGCCAGGGTGGCCTCATCGAAATGACCGCCCGCGCGAGCCTCGGCCAGCACGTCATGCCATGTGCACAGGTGGTGCAGGGTGATGCCGTGATCGCCCAATGTCTTTTCGGTTTCGGGGAAGATCCCGTAGTAGAAGATCACCGCCGTATGGGCACATTGCGCGCCGGTTTCGCGGATGGCATCGACGAATGACAGCTTGCTGCCGCCATCGGTTGTCAGATCCTCGACCAGCAGCACGCGCTGGCCTTCGCGCATCTCGCCCTCGATACGGGCATTGCGGCCATAGCCCTTGGGTTTCTTGCGCACATAGGTCATGGGCAGTGCCATGCGCTCGGCCACCAGCGCGGCAAAGGGGATGCCGGCGGTCTCGCCGCCCGCGATATTGTCGAACGCCTCGAAACCCGCATTGCGCATGACGGTCACGGTCAGGAAATCCATCAGCGTCGCGCGGATGCGCGGGTACGAAATCAGCTTGCGGCAATCGATATAGGTCGGGCTGGGCAGGCCGGAGGCCAGCGTGAAGGGCTGGCTGGCATTGAAATGCACGGCCTTGATTTCCAGCAGCATGCGGGCCGAAAGACGCGCGATTTCGGCGCGGTCAGGATAGGATGAGGGGATCATGGGTTTCTCCTTGGGCGCTGGCCTTCTTCTTTGCGAAAATACTCCGGAGGGTGCGGGAGGGGACCTCCCGCGCCGCGCGGGCCGCGCGGCCATGAGTATTTGGGCAAAGAAGAAGCGACAAGTTTCATTCCGCCACCCGCCAGTCGGGGGTGAAGCCGGGGTCGAAAACGGTGACCGGGCCTTCCGGTGTGTCGATTTGTCGGGGCGCTTCGTATGGCTCGCGCACAAGGGTTAACGTGCCGCTGTTTTTTTCCACACCGTAAAAGGCGGCACCATGAAGCGATGCGAACCCTTCGAGGCGTTCCAGCGCGTCGGCCTGCGCAAACATATGGGCGAGGATGGCCATGCTGTTGGAGGCGGTAAAGCAGCCGGCGCAGCCGCAGGGCGCCAGCTTGGCCTTGTCGGGATGCGGCGCGCTGTCGGTGCCGAGGAAAAAGCGCGAATCGCCTGAGGTCGCGGCGTCCAGCAGCGCCTGGCGGTGGGTTTCGCGCTTGGCAACGGGCAGGCAATAGTAATGGGGCCGGATGCCGCCTGCGAGGATATGGTTGCGGTTGATGACAAGGTGATGGGTGGTGATGGTGGCGGCGATATTGTCGTTTGCGCGGACATAATCGATGCCGTCGCTTGTGGTGACATGTTCAAGGACCACGCGCAGGCCCGGAATGGCGCGGCGCAGCGGGTCGAATATGGTTTCGATGAACACCGCCTCGCGGTCGAAGATGTCCACGGATGGGTCGGTTACCTCGCCATGAACGCATAGCGGGATGCCCTGTTGGGCCATGGCCTCGAGCACCGGGCGGATACGGTCCATGTCGCGCACGCCGCTGGCGGAATTGGTGGTGGCGCCGGCCGGATACAGCTTGACGGCGGTGATGATGCCCGTGTCGTGGGCGGCAACCACATCGGCGGGATCTGTGGCCTCGGTCAGATACAGGGTCATCAGCGGGGTGAAATCATGGCCCGCGGGCAGGGCGGCAAGGATGCGGTCGCGATAGGCGCTTGCCTGGGCGCCGGTGACCACGGGGGGCACCAGATTGGGCATCACCAGCGCGCGGGCGAAATGGCGCGCGGTTTCCGGGGCGACATTGGCCAGCATGGCGCCGTCGCGCAAATGCAGGTGCCAGTCGTCGGGGCGGGTGATGGTCAGGCGGTCGGTCATGGGGCCTCGGGTCTGCTTCGGGGCTGCTTTACCCGTTTCAGGCTGCGCTGCAAAGGGCGCATTTGGCCGATTGCAACCTTGCGGGGTGATGCCTAGATTGGGCCGGAAGGCAGTTTCATGCGGTCAGGAGGTTTTTCATGTTGTCCCGATTCTTTGCAGGCGGAAAACGGCGTTTCGATGATCTGAGCGAGCAGGAAATCCTGGCGCTGGCCATTTCGTCGGAAGAGGATGATGCGCGTATCTATCTGGCCTATGCCGATGGTCTGCGCGACGATTTTCCCGATTCTGCCAAGGTGTTCGAGAATATGGCCGCCGAGGAAAACGAACACCGCAAGTGGCTGATCGAGCTGCACAAGAAGCGGTTTGGCGATGTCATCCCCCTGATCCGGCGCGATCACATTCTTGGCTATATCGAACACAAGCCCGACTGGTTGATGCGGCCGCTTTCGATCGAAAAGACCCGCAAGCGCGCCGAAGAGATGGAGCTTGCCGCCCAGCATTTCTATGAAGAGGCGGCCAAGCGCTGCCGTGACGCCGACACACGCAAGCTGCTGGGCGATCTGGCCATTGCCGAGCGCGAGCACACATCTCTGGCCCATCGGTTGGGGCTGAAGCATGTGCCCGAATCGGTGGCCGAATCCGAAGCTGCGCGCGAGCATCGCCAGTTCATCCTGACCTATGTCCAGCCGGGTCTGGCGGGGTTGATGGACGGATCCGTCAGCACGCTGGCGCCGATCTTTGCGGCGGCCTTTGCAACCGGCGACACATGGCAGACCTTTCTGGTCGGGCTGTCGGCCTCGGTCGGGGCGGGGATATCGATGGGCTTTACCGAGGTGGCCAGTGACGACGGCGTGATCTCGGGGCGGGGATCCCCCATGAAGCGGGGCTTTGCCGCCGGCATCATGACGACGCTGGGCGGTCTGGGCCACGCGCTGCCCTATCTGATATCGGATTTCTGGACTGCGACAAGCATTGCCATCGTGGTCGTGTTCATCGAGCTGTGGGCCATTACCTGGATTCAGCATCGCTGGATGGAAACACCCTGGCTGCGGGCCGCGTTTCAGGTGGTCCTGGGGGGCGCGCTGGTCTTTGCTGCCGGCATATTGATTGGCAGCGCCTGAGGCGGCGGATCCAGGCGCGCCGGGCGTTCCGGGGGCTGGCTTGCCCCCGGCGCAGCAGGTCGGATCAGTTTTCTGTCAGCTCAGTTTTCTGTCAGCTCGGGGGCAGTGCCGCCGGCCTTGATGATGGCCGGGCGGATGGTCCGGTTCCATGTGCGCGCCGTGATCGGGCCGGGAAAGCGCAGCACGATGCGGCCATTGCCGTCGATCACGAATGTTTCGGGAACGCCGTAAACGCCGAACTCGATGGCCTGGCGGCCGGAATCCGCGCCGATGGCCAGAAACGGGTTTTCGAATTCGCTCAGATATTTCAACCCGTCTTCGGGCTTGTCCTTGTAGTCGATGCCGTAAAGCGTGACCCCCGCCTTTGACAGTTTCAGCAGGTTGGGGTGTTCGACGCGGCAGGAAACACACCACGAGGCCCAGAAATTGACCAGCTTGACACCGGGCTTGCGGATCAGATCATCGGTCAGCACCGGCAGGTCGCCCAGCGGTTTCAGCTTGAGCGTCGGGGCCAGCTTGCCCTGCAGGGTCGAGGGCAGCTCGTTGGGGTTTTCACGCCCGAGCCCCCACATGAACATCGCTGCGATCGCCAGGAACAGAACCGGCGGAAGGACCATCAGGGGGGAAACCTTAGCCATTTTTCTCGTGCCTTTTTTCAAGTTCGGAAAGCTCTTTGCGCAGTCTTTTCGAGCGGCGCAGCGACAGCCATGTCAGCCCGAGGATCAAGAGGATTCCCACCACATAGGCGCTCAGGACCGGGATCGCGTATTTGCCTAGATCGGGGATCATCCCTGACGCTCCCGTGCCAGCAGGGCGCTGATGCGGCGGGCCCGGATTTCGCTGCGGGTGCGCAGCAGGACAAGGGTGATGAAGAACAGGACAAAGCCGATGATCGACACGATCAGCGGAAAGTAAAAGGCGTTGGCGACATGTTCCTGCTTGTCCATGGACAGTGATGCCCCCTGGTGCAGCCCCTGGTTCCAGAACATCACCGCATAGCGCGAAAGAAATGCAAAGACCGAACCCACGATGCACAGCACCGATGTCAGGTCGGCGGCGGTGTCCGGGTCTTCGATGGCGGCCCATAGCGCGATATAGCCAAGGTAGAAGACGAACAGGATCATGAAGGATGTCAGGCGCGGATCCCAGGCCCAGTAGGTGCCCCACATGGGTTCACCCCAGACGGCGCCGGTAAACAGCGCGATCAGCGTCATGGTCACGCCGATGGGCGCCGCAGCCTTGGCCGCCAGCGCGCTGACATGGTGGCGCCGGATCAGCCAGACCAGCGAGGTCACCAGCATCATGAACCAGACATTGATCGCCAGCATGGCCGAGGGCACATGCAGGAAGATGATCTTGACTGTAGAACCCTGCTCGTAATCATCGGGGGTAAAGAAGAAACCCCAGATCAGGCCGACGGCCATGAACAGCACGGTTCCCGCCGTTGCCCAAGGCAGGACCAGATCGGTCAGGCGCATGAAACGGCGCGGATTTGCATATTCCCAGATCGACATGCGCTGCACAGTAAACAAGCTTCAGTTGGGCCGCAACGGGCCAAGGGGCCGCATCCCGATCACCTTAGGTTTACCCGCAGCGCGCGGGCTGCGGCAAAGGGTATCAGGGCGAAGGTGAACAGGCTGATGGCCGCCAGAATCAGGAAGGCGCTGGTATTGGTCTGCCCCTCGACGACCAGTGTCACGCTTTGCGCGCCAAAGATCAGCGTCGGGATGTAAAGCGGCAGCACCAGCAGCGACAACAACAGCCCGCCACGTTTCAGGCCAACGGTGATGGCGGCGCCGAAGGTGCCGAGAAAGCTGAGCGCCGGGGTGCCGACGGCCAGGCTGAGGAAGATCCACAGATAGCCCTCGGACGGCAGGCTCAGCAGAAAGCCCAGCACCGGCGCAGCCAGTGTCAGCGGCAGCCCGGTAGTCAGCCAGTGGGCCAGCGCCTTCATGGCGACGATCCCTTCCATGGGCAGGGGCGCGGTGGTCAAGAGGTCAAGCGAGCCGTCCTCGTAATCAAGCTGGAAGATGCGATCCAGCGACAACAGGCAGGAAAGCAGCGCCCCGATCCACAGGATGCCGGGCGCGATGCGGGCCAGAACCCCGCTTTCGGGGCCGACGCCGAAGGGCACGAACATCACCACGATCAGGAAAAAGGCAAGGCTCAGGCCGAACCCCCCGCCGGAGCGCAGCGCCAGCTGCAGGTCGCGTTTCATCAGCGCGATCATGAATCCCCCCAATCGGCAAAGCCCTCGTCCAGAAACGGGTTGGCGTGGTCGTCGCCGGTGGCGCGGAAACGGCTGATGTCCAGCGTTTCGGCCGCGTCGAGGCCGAGGTCGATATGGGTTGCCAGGATCGCGATGCCGCCGCGTTCAAGATGCCCGCCAACCATGCGCCCGAAGATCGCGACCGAATCCGTATCAAGCGAAACGGTGGGTTCGTCCAGCAGCCAGATCGGCCGCCCCGTGACCAGCAGCCGCGAAAGCCCCAGCCGGCGCTTTTGCCCGGCCGAAAGATGTTGCGCCTGCCGGTCTGCCAATGGCCCCAGCCCGAACATGTCAAGCGCGTCCTCGATGTTGTCATGGCCAAAGACATCGGCCCAGAATTGCAGATTCTCTGCCACCGTCAGCTGTGCCTTGATGCCGTCGGAATGGCCCGCATAGGCAATCGAGTCGGGCGGAACTTCGACCACGCCCTCGTCAGGGGGGGCAAGGCCTGCAAGGGTGCGCAACAGGGTCGTCTTGCCCGAACCGTTCGGCCCGCGCAGGATCAGCGCCGTTCCGCTGGCCGCGGTAAAGCAGACCCCGGACAGAACGCGCAGCTCGCCCCGTCGGCAGCCCAGATTTGAAACCTTCAATTCCATGTCCCCCAACTATCGTCTTTTGCCAGCATGGGAAAGCACGCAGTCCTTCTTCTTTGCGAAAATACTCCGGAGGGTGCGGGAGGGGACCTCCCGCGCCGCGCCCCGGGCGCGGCCATGAGTATTTGTGCAAAGAAGAAGGCATGCGCGAAAGCGGTTCCAACGTCTTGCAAACTGCTTTAGAAAGCGCGGGACACATGACCCCCAAAGCCGAGGTTTGATGCGCCATGCGTGCGGAAATCGAAAATATCGTCACCGAGATACGCAAATCCCTGGACCTGCTGCGCCAGCGGATGGATTGGGATACTGCCCAGCACCGGCTTGAGGAATTCAACGCGCTGTCCGAGGATCCCGATCTGTGGAACGACCCTGAAAAGGCGCAGAAACTGATGCGCGAGCGTCAGGCGCTGGTGGATGCGATTGACACCTACAAGAGCCTTGCGCAGGAACTCGACGACAATATCGAACTGATCGAGCTGGGCGAGATGGAAGGCGATGACGAGGTCATTGCCGAGGCCGAGGCGGCGTTGAAAAAGCTGCACAAGACAGCCGCGCAAAAGGAGCTTGAGGCGCTGCTCAATGGCGAGATGGACGCCAATGACACCTTCCTTGAAATCAATGCGGGCGCGGGCGGCACCGAAAGCTGCGACTGGGCCTCGATGCTGGCGCGAATGTATGTGCGCTGGGCCGAAAAGCATGGCTACAAGGTGGAGCTGATTTCGCAGACGCCGGGTGAAGAGGCGGGGATCAAGTCGGTGACCTACAAGATCATCGGCCACAATGCCTATGGCTGGCTCAAGGGCGAAAGTGGCGTGCATCGTCTGGTGCGCATCTCGCCCTATGACAGCAATGCGCGCAGGCATACCTCGTTTTCAAGCGTTTGGGTCTATCCGGTGGTGGACGACAATATCGAGATCGAGATCAACCCCTCGGACATCAGGGTCGATACTTTCCGCTCGTCCGGGGCGGGCGGCCAGCATGTCAACAAGACGGATTCGGCGGTGCGGATGACGCATATCCCGACCGGGATCGTCGTGACCAGCTCGGAAAAATCCCAGCACCAGAACCGGGCCAACTGCATGGCCGCGCTGAAATCGCGCCTGTACGAGATGGAGATGCGCAAGCGCAACGAGGCCATTCACGAGGCGCACGAGGCCAAGGGCGATGCGGGTTGGGGCAACCAGATCCGGTCATATGTGTTGCAGCCCTATCAGATGGTCAAAGATCTGCGCACCAATGTCGAAACCTCCGACACCCAGGGCGTGCTGGATGGCGACCTCGACGAATTCATGGCAGCCGTTCTGGCCAAGGATGTCGCCGGCAAGAGCAGGGCCGAGGCGCAGGCCGAATAGAAACGGCGGGCTTGCGCATGAAAAAGCCCCGCAACCTGGCGGGGCCTTGTCATTTCAGTTCGGTGTGAGCGCCCGCTTACTTGCCCGAGGGCGCAGCGGGTTTGGCCGCCGGTTTGGCCTTGGCCGCGTTGAGGGGGTCGTCCTGACGCTGGACCGAACCCTCGAAATGGGCGCCGCTTTCGATCGCGATGGTCTTGTGGATGATGTCACCCTCGACCCGCGCGGTGGATGTGAGCCGCACCTTGAGGCCACGCACACGGCCGATCACACGGCCATTGACCACCACATCGTCGGCGACGATCTCGCCCTTGACCGTGGCGCCTTCGCCAACCGTCAGCAGATGGGCGCGGATGTCGCCATCGACCATGCCTTCGATCTGGATGTCACCGGTCGTCTTGAGATTGCCCTTGATCATCAGATCGGAAGACAGGACAGAGGGCGCCGGTTTTGGCTTGGGCGCGGCTGTCGGGGCCTCGGCTGCCGGTTTTGGCGCCGGTGCAGTGGCGGGCTTGGCCGGGGCGTCGCCGCCCGTTTTCGGTTTCGGTGCCGGGTCGTGGATTTTGCTTTTAGAAAACATTTCTGGCTGCCTTGATATATTTCAGTGGATTGACCGGTTTGCCGCCGAGCCGGACTTCGTAATGAACATGCGGCCCGGTCGAACGACCAGAGCTTCCCATATCACCAATCCGTTGCCCGCGCGAGACTCTCTGCCCCTTTTTCACGCGAATTTTTTTCAGATGCCCATAGCGCGTCTCGAAACCGTTGGAATGGCGGATCTTGATCAGACGACCATAGCCACCGGCCCAGCCGGCGAATGTTACGACGCCCTCACCCGAGGCATAGACCGGCGTGCCGTAAGGGGCGGCCATGTCATAGCCTTCATGCATCCGGCGCTTGTGGGTAACCGGGTGACGACGCATTCCAAACGGGCTTGTCACCCTGTATGCGTTCTTTACCGGCAGCCCCAGTGGTAGGCGCTCGGCGGCGATACGCAACATGTTGAGCTTGTCCATTTTCAGCAGCAGGTCGTTGGCGCGGATGGAAAGCGGATCGTCCGGCGTGTTTTTTGTCGACACCGCCGCGGGCAGCAGCGGGCCGCCCATGCCGGAATATCCGCGCCGCACATCCTGCAACAGCTTGTCGGCGGACAGGCCGATATTCTGGAACATCTTCTTCAGCGGCTTGACCGAAAGGGTTACCGCCTCTTCCAGACGAGCGAAAATCCGCTGATTGCGTTCGCGCATCAAGCGCGCCTTGTGCTTGAGTTCGGCAACCCGTTCTTCCAGCTTGCGCATGGCGAGTCGCGCCTCGTCGCGCTGTTTCACGGTATCGGCCAGCGCCCGGTTGAGATAATCGAGCGTGTTGCCGATTTCTTCGGTTTCGCCGAAGCGGGTGGAAAGCTTGCCGGTTGCCGCCTGCAATTCGGTCAGCAGCTTGTTGGCCTGTTCTTCGGCGCGGTCGCGTTCGTGGATTGTCTTGCGCAATGTGCGCTGGATCACGTCGATGCCGGTTTCCAGTTCCTTGCGGCGGTCTTCGGACGCCAGAAGCGCGCTTTGCTGGGCCGAGATCTGGTCGAGCGCGACATAGAAACGCTCTTGCGCCTGCTGCGCCTCAAGCGCGCGCTGGTCGCGTTCGGCCGACAGCGCGTTGAGGCGGGTTTCGTAATCAAGTTGCTGTAGCCGCGCCTGTGCGCGATCGCTTTCGGCGGTCAGCATGTTGATCATGTAGGCCGAGGTGACAAAGATCGTCCAGCCGAACAGCAGCGCCCCGGCAAGGCCAAGCGCCATCTGCGTCAGCGGGGTGAGCCGCATGTAGCGCGTGCCGGTTTCACTGCGAAGATAAAGACGCTGTTCAGAGAAGTACTTCTCGGCAAGATGGTTCAGCCTGCGTGCGATGCGCGTCTTCAATGATCTTACCCCTGAAGTTCCCTGTCTGACCGGCCGGATCGATGGGCTGACCGATCAAATCCTGATTTTTCTATTAAAATGCGGCCAATGGTTCAACTCTTTTCCCTGTATTGTCGGCGGTTGTTTGCGCGCTGGAAACAATCCGTTTCACATCATGCCATTAGGAACGGTTATTGGCGGTTTCAGCGCAGCACCTGTTCTATTGCGGCGGGATCTTGCCGACCGCGTCCTGATCCGTGGGTGAATATCTGTTTTGCGGGTGGGCAATGTTGCTATTGTAGAAAAAATCGGGGAAGTGAGGTGGGATTGAGGAAGGATTCAACCGGAACCCCGCGGCGGATTGGGTAGATTGAGCACGTCAGACAAGTCTAAAGGGCCGAGATGGGGGCGGATGGCAGCGCTGCTGGTGCTGTTGCTGCTTGCCGGTGTTCTTGCAGCCGGTGCTTTTGTGGCGGTCAGCGGCATACGCGCGCCCGACTGGGTCCGGCAGCGTGTCGAGGCGCGGCTGAACGCGAAACTTCCGGATATGCAGCTGTCGATCGGCGATATCCGCCTGGCCCCTCTGGGGGGCGATCTCAACCCCGTGATCCGCATCGCGGGGATCGAGCTGCGGGATGCACAGGGCAAGCTGCGCGCAGCATTGCCGCAACTTGCGGGGAGCTTTTCTGGCTCTGCGCTGTTGCAGGGCAAGCTGTGGCCCGTGTCGATCAGTATGGAAGGCGCGCGGATTCGCATGCGGCGCGAGGCCAATGGCCGTTTCGACGTCAGCATCGGTCGCGGTGAAAACACGCCTGAAACCGCCCCGCAAAGCGCCTCGGGAAGCATTGCGGAAATCATGGACCGGGTCGATGCAATCCTGGCATTGCCGTTTCTGTCGCGCCTTGAACGGATCGAAAGCAAGGGCGTGGATCTGCGGGTCGATGACCAGATGTCGGGGCGCCGCTGGGTTTTCACAAAGGGCGATCTTACGCTGCTCAACACCACTGACGAGCTGCGCGCATCCGTCAATTTCGCGCTTGAGAACCGGCAAGGGGCCGACGCGCGCGCCAGCTTCGGGCTGCGGTGGAACAAGAAGGACCGCAATTCGGAATTCTCGACCCGTTTCAGCGGGTTGAAGACGCGCGACCTGGCAGATCAGGTGGCGGCGTTCGACTGGCTGCGGGTGCTTGACGCGCCGCTTGCGGCCTCGATGACGCTTGACCTTGGGCCGGACGGAACGTTGGGGCGAATGCATGGGGCGCTGAATATCGGTGCCGGAAAGCTGCGCCAGCCCGAATCGGCCCCCCCGGTGACCTTTCGCGGCGCCAGCGCCTATCTTTCATATGATCCCGAGAAACAGAAATTCACCTTTGACGAAATCACGCTTGATACCGATGCTGCCCATATCAAGGTCGAGGGGCATGCCTATCTGTCGGATCGGATCGACCGCAGTGTTGGCGGGCTGATCGGGCAGTTCCGCTTTACGCAGCTTGTTCTTGATCCGAAGGGTTTCTTTGACAAGCCGCTGGAATTCGATGTCGGTGCGGTGGATCTGCGTCTGCGGCTGAATCCCCTGTCGGTGGATATCGGGCAGATGGTTCTGGTAGATAACGACACCCGCTATCGGATGAGCGGGCGGCTGTCGGCCGGGCCCAGGGGATGGACGACGGCGCTGGATCTGAATGTGGATGATATCCCCATTGCGCGGATCGCCGAAATATGGCCGCTGGTCTATAAACCCAAGACCCGGCAGTGGATCGTTGACAATATCCACGGTGGCAATCTGAATCGCGTGACCGCCGCTTTTCGGGCGCGGCCGGGTGGCCTGCCTGAAATTACCGCGGGGTTCGATTTTCACGATCTGAAACTGCACTACATGAAGTCACAACCCCCGATCGACGAGGGCAAGGGCTATGGCACCTGGCGGAAGAACCGCTTGCAGGTGGTGCTGGAAGAAGGGGTCGTCAGCGCCCCGCAGGGGGGACAGATCAATCTGGCCGGCACGCGCTTTACGGTGCCGGATACCCGCATCAAGGGCGCCCCGGCCGAGCTTGAACTGCGCACGCGCAGCTCGATCACGGCAATGATGTCGGTGCTGGATCTGCCGCCGTTCCAGTATCTTTCCAAGGCCGACCTGCCCACCGATCTGGCCGATGGCGTCGTCACCGCGCGGGGAAGCTTTGGCTTTCCGCTGGTCGAGGTGATCGAGCCGCAGATGGTGCGCCTGAACGCCCGTGCGCAGATGCGGCGGGTCAGATCCGACAAGATTGTGAAAGGTAAGGTTCTGACCGCCGACCGGATGGATGTGCAGGTGGACAATACCGGCATCACCATCGCGGGCAAGGCGCGGCTGGGGATCGTTCCCGTTTCGGCGGCCTGGCGGCAGGATTTCGGCCCCGAGCATCGTGGCCACAGCACGGTGACCGGCAAGATCGAGCTTTCGCAGAAATTCCTCAAGGAATTCGCGATCGCCTTGCCCGAGGGGGCGGTCGCCGGCAAGGGCGAAGGCAGTTTTGTGATCAATCTCGACAAGGGCCGCGCACCGCGGTTTTCCCTGGAGAGCGACCTGACTGGGCTGGCCCTGCGGCTGGATGCCGTGGGCTGGAAGAAAAAGCCGGAAACACAAGGGGCGCTTGTCGTGAGAGGGGCCTTTGCAAGCCCGCCAAAGATCCCCGTCCTGCGACTGAAGGCCCCCGGATTTTCGGCCGAGGGGAAGCTGGTCCTCAAACCGGATGGCGCGCTCAAGCTGGCGCGTTTCGACAAGGTTGATGTCGGGGGCTGGATGAAGACGGCGGTCGAACTGCGCCCGGCAGGGAAGGGGTTGCTGAATATCGCGATTGATGGCGGGGAAATCGATTTCCGCAAAAGCCGGTTCGGCATTTCCCCCAGCAGGCCGGGCGAAGGCAGTGCCATTTCAGCCCGGCTTGAACGACTGGTCCTGAGTCGGGGCATCACCCTGACCAAGGTGACCGGCAGCCTGAACACCAATGGCGGGCTGAATGGTTCCTTCGAGGGGCTTGTCAATGGCAAGGCCCGCATCATCGGTGTTCTGGCGCCCTCGAAGGGCGGCAGCGCCGTGCGCTTTACCTCAAGCGATGCCGGTGCGGTGCTGCGATCTGCCGGGGTGTTTTCCTCGGCCCATGGGGGGCGCATGGACCTCAAGCTGTGGCCAGCCGACAAGCCGGGGCATTATCGGGGAACAATGACCATACGCAAAACGCGTGTGAAAAATGCCTCGGGTCTTGCCGATCTGCTGTCGGCCATCAGCATCGTCGGCTTGCTGGAACAGTTGAACGGGGACGGGATCGTTTTCAACAATGTTGACGCCAGTTTCCTTTTGACGCCCAGTGCGGTCGAGCTGACCAAGGCCAGCGCGGTGGGGGCCTCGATGGGGTTGACCATGGAGGGGGTTTATGATTTCGCCAGCCAGAGCATCAACATGCAGGGTGTCATAACGCCGATCTACATGCTGAACGGGCTGCTTGAGCAAAGCAAGTTGTTCGGCAAGCTGTTCGGAAAGCAGAAGGGCGAAGGTTTGCTGGGTTTCAATTATACGCTGAAGGGGGATGTGAATTCCCCCAAGGTGGGCGTCAATCCGCTTTCCATCCTGACGCCGGGCCTGTTCCGAGAGATCTTTCGCCAGCCGATGCCGAAGGTTGGCGACACTGGAAAGCGCAAACCCGTGGCGCCGGATCTGCCCGCGGGGGGTGACCGGTGAAGCTTTCGGATTTCGATTTCGACCTGCCGGAAGAGCTGATCGCCACCCGGCCGGCGCGTCCGCGCCAGGCGGCGCGGCTGTTGCTGGCGCGCGGAGATGAAATCGAGGATCTGCATGTTGCCGACCTGCCGCGCCTGCTGCGCCCGGGCGACCGGCTGGTGCTGAACGATACCCGTGTCATTCCGGCGCGCCTTGCGGGGCAGCGGATCCGCCATTCCGACCAGGGTGAAACCCGCGCATCCGTCGAGGTGACCCTTCTGGCCCCGCTTGAGGGGGGTGCATGGCGTGCATTGGCCAAGCCCGCGCGACGTCTGCGGGTTGGCGAAGAGATTGTGTTTTCTGCCGGCCTGCGCGCACGCGTCACCGACAAGCCGGCGGGCGAGGTCACGCTTTCCTTCAACCTGACCGGCAAGGAATTCGACCAGGCGCTGGAACAGGCGGGCATGATGCCGCTGCCGCCCTATATTGCCGCCCTGCGCCCGGTGGATGCGCGCGACCGCGAGGATTACCAGACGGTTTTTGCGCGCCGCCCAGGGGCAGTTGCAGCCCCCACAGCCTCGCTCCATTTCGACGAGGATCTGCTGGCGGCATTGGCCGCGCGCGGCGTCGCCTTCAGCCATGTGACGCTGCATGTGGGGGCGGGCACCTTTCTGCCGGTCAAGGTGGACGACATCTCGCAACACCGGATGCACAGCGAATGGGGCGAGGTCTCGCCGCAGGCGGCGGATCAGATCAACGCCACGCGTGCGGCGGGCGGGCGGATCATCCCCGTCGGCACCACGGCGTTGCGGCTGATCGAATCCGCCGCTGACGAACAGGGCCGGATGCACCCATTCCGCGACGAGACCGACATTTTCATCAAGCCGGGTTATCGCTTTCGGGTGACCGATGGGCTGATGACCAATTTCCACCTGCCGAAATCGACGCTGTTGATGCTGGTCTCTGCCCTGATGGGCCGCGAACGCATCCGGCGCATCTATGACCACGCCATCGCCAACCGCTATCGCTTTTTCAGCTATGGCGACAGTTCGCTGCTGCTGCCCGAGGAATAGGGCGCAGATCACTCCAGCCGGGTTTCGACCCTGATCTCGGAATGCAGCGTGCGGTGAACCGGGCAGCGGTCGGCGATTTCCAGCAGGCGCTTGCGCTGGGCCTCGTCAAGCTGGCCCTGAAGGCGGATCACGCGGGTAAAGAGATCGACCTTGGTGCCGTTGCCTTCGCAGGTTTCGCAATCCTGGGCGTGCACCTTGTCATGGGTCACATCCACCTCGACATGTTCCAGCGGCCATTTCTTGCGCCGGGCATACATGCGGATGGTCATCGAGGTGCAGGCACCAAGCCCGGCCGACAGGAACTGATAGGGTGACAGGCCCTGATCGGTGCCGCCATAGGCAACGGGTTCATCCGCAAGCACGTGATGGCGCGGGCCGACATTGACATCCTGCAGGAAACCCTTGGGGTCGGCCTCGCGGACGCGGACCACGCCTTCGGGCGCGCCCGGCGGCGGGGCAGGGGGCTGAAGATGCAGGTAACGCCGCGCCCATGTGGCGATGACATCGGCCACATATTCGGCATCTTCGGGCCGCGAGATCAGGTGGTCGGCCCCGTCAAGCGAGACAAAGCTTTTCGGGTGGCGCGCCGCGCGAAAGATGTCGGCCGCGTTTTCGACCCCGACCACGGTGTCAAGCGGGGCGTGCATGACCAGCAGCGCCGCCTTCATTCGTCTGATGGCCGGTTCCAGCTGCGCCTTGTCCACATCGTCCAGGAAGGAACGCGTGATGCGGAATCCCCGCCCGCCAAGCGTGACCTCGGCCGCGCCCTTTTCGCGGATTTCCTCGATCGCGGGGCCGAAATTGTGAATGACATGGGCAGGATCAAAGGGCGCGCCGATGGTGGCCACGGCCTTGACCGACGGGATGTCGGCCGCCGCGCGCAAGACAGCCGCGCCCCCCAGGGAATGACCGACAAGCAGCGCGGGCGTGCGTTCGTTTTCTTCCAGATAGCGGGCGGCCTGAATCAGGTCGGCAACATTGCCCGAAAATCCGGCATTCGCAAATTCCCCGTCGGAATGTCCGAGGCCGGTGAAATCGAACCTCAATACGCCAATCCCCATACGCGCCAGACGCTGGGAAATGCGGCGCGCGGCGGCGATATCCTTTGAACAGGTAAAGCAATGTGCAAACAGCGCTGTCGCCAGCATCTGCCCCTGGGGGCGGTCAAAGCGCGCGGCAAGCGTGTCGCCGGCATGTCCGGTAAAGGTGATCTTCTGTTCCTGCATGGCTGCATCCTCTGCTCGGTAGCTTGCCAAGAAGGATGGGGGCGACAGGCGCCCGGCGCAAGGCCGATTGCCGGAACGTCACGTGCAGGTGAGGTTGCGTGTGAAATTGCAGGGCAGCGCGGGCCGCGGCGCGAAACGGTGCGCGATTGATGCGGCCATGCCCCGATTTCAACCGGCCAGGGCCTTTTCTACATCCTGGCGGACTTTCCGTGCCGCCTCGGCCCGGACCGGCCCGAAGCCCCTGATTTCAAGCGGCGCGGCAAGGATTTCGGCCCATAGCGCGGTATCGCGACCTTCACCCTGCCTGATACATTGGTCGGCCAGTTTCTCGAACCACTCCAGGGTTTCGCGTTCAAGCCGGCGGTCGGCCTGCCAGCGGAACGGGTCGAGCGCGGTGCCGCGCAGGCCGCGCAGACGGGCAACAAGTGCCAGGCCAGGCCGCAGCCAGGGGCCGAAGCGGCGTTTCAGGGGGCGCCCGCAGCCGTCGCGCCCGGCCCTGGGCAGGAATTCCGGGGCAAGGTGATAGTTGACCTTGAAGCCCGGTTCGAATTCCTGGGCGAGGCGTTGCTCGAATGCGGGATCGGTCAGCAGGCGGGCGACCTCGAATTCATCCTTGATTGCCAGCAGGTGAAACAGGCTGCGGGCGTGGATGGTTGCCAGCATGTCGTCAAGCGTGGCGGCCCGAAATACCATGGCGCGGCTTTTGAAACGCGCGGCGACGGCGGGGCCGTAGCCCTGTTTCAGATATGTGCCAAGCTGGTCGAGAAGCGCATCGAAATCACGGGGCTGGGCGGGTTTTTCAGGCTGGGCGCTCAACCTTTCGGGGGCCGCGGCCAGCACACGCCCCAGCGCCAGCGCGGCCTGGTTGCGCTCGATGGCCACACCGTTCAGTTCGATCGCGCGGCGCAGCGCGGCCTCGGAGACGGGGACCAGCCCCTTTTGCCAGGCCATGCCCAGCATGATGACATTGGCAAAGACCGCATCGCCAAGATAGCGTTCGGCCAGGGCATTGGCGTCGATCGCCCACAGGTTTTCAGCCCCGACCAGGGATTCCAGCGTGCGCCGCCGTGCGGGAATATGCAGGCTGGCATCGCGGTTCAGCACGATTTCGCCGGTGGGCATTTCGGCCGTGTTCAGCACGCTGCGGGTGCCGTGGCGCAGCAGGCCCGTGGCCTTGGGCATGGTCGAGACGACCGAGTCGCAGCCGATCATGGCATCGGCCGCGCCGCGGTCGATCCGCAGTTGGTTGATGATTTCGGGCCGCTCGGCCAGGCGCACATAGCTGAGGACGGGGCCGAATTTCTGGGCAAATCCGGTGAAATCCAGCACGCTGCTGCCCTTGCCTTCGAGATGGGCGGCCATGGTGATCAGCGCGCCCACGGTGACGACGCCGGTGCCGCCCACGCCTGTCACCAGCAGGTCGAACGGGTGGTCCAGCGCCGGCAGTTCCGGCGCCTTGATGCCCTTGAGCAGGGTGGCCAGGTCGGGCAGTTCGGCGCTGGCCTTGCGGCGCTCGCCCTCGACCGTGACCATGGCCGGGCAGAACCCGTCGAGACAGGTGAAATCCTTGTTGCAGCTTGACTGGTTGATGCGTCGCTTGCGCCCCAGCGGGGTATCGACGGGTTCCACACTCAGACAGTTCGAGGCGATAGAGCAATCGCCGCAGCCCTCGCAGACGGCCTCGTTGATGATGACATGGCGCTTGATGTCGGCCATCAGGCCGCGCTTGCGGCGGCGGCGTTTTTCGGTGGCGCAGGTCTGCACATAGATCAGGACCGACACCCCTTTCACCTGCCGCAATTCCCGCTGGAGGGCGTCGAGTTCGCGGCGGTGGTGAAAGGTGGTGCCGGATGGGAAATCGGCGGGGCGGAAGATTTCGGGCTGGTCCGACACCAGCGCGATGCGCTGCACCCCTTCGGCGCGCGAGGTCTGCGCGATCGACTGCACGCTGACGGGGCCGTCAACCGGCTGGCCGCCGGTCATGGCGACGGCGTCGTTGTAAAGGATCTTGAAGGTGATGTTGGCGCCGGCCGCAACCGCCTGACGCACCGCCATCGAGCCCGAGTGATACCAGGTGCCTTCGCCGAGGTTCTGAAAGACGTGTTCTTCGTCGGTGAATTTGCAGGCGCCGACCCAGTTGACTCCTTCGCCGCCCATCTGGGTCAGGGTGCCGGTGTTGCGGTTCATCCAGCTGGCCATGACGTGGCAGCCGATACCGGCCTGCGCGCGAGAGCCCTCGGGGACGCGGGTGGATGTGTTGTGGGGGCAGCCCGAACAGTAATAGGGCGTGCGCTGTCCCGCGGGCAGGTTGAGCATGGGCGCGGGCGTGTCGGTCAGGCTGCGGGCGCGCGCGGCAAAGCCCTCGCCGGGGAATAGCAGGTCAAGGCGCGCGGCAACGATCGGGGCCAGCAGGCGCGGCGAAAGCTCGCCCGTCCAGGGCACAAGGCGCTGGCCGTTTTCATCGCGCTTGCCAACCATGCGCGCGGGCTTGTCGCCGGGCCAGTCATAGAAATATTCCTTGAGCTGGCTTTCGATGATGCCGCGTTTTTCCTCGATCACAAGCACCTCTTGCTTGCCCCGCACGAAATCCAGCGCCGCGCGGCGGGCCAGCGGCCAGACCATGCCGACCTTGTAGATGTCTATGCCCAGACGCCGGCAGGTGGCCTCGTCCACGCCCAGCAGGCGCAGCGCCTCCATCAGGTCGAGATGGGCCTTGCCCGTGGTGATGATGCCAAAGCGGGCGTCGGCGATCTCGTGAATGTGGCGGTCGATCGGGTTGGCCTCGGCAAAGGCAAGGATCGCGTGTTTCTTGGCCTCGAGCCGTTCCTCGATCTGCGGGCCCGGCAGGTCGGGCCAGCGATAGTGCAGCCCGTCTGCGGGCGGGGTGAAATCGGGACGCGCGAAATTCCGGTCGGGCCGCAGGGTGATCGAGGCCGCCGATTCGACGATTTCCGAGATTGCCTTGAACCCGACCCACGCGCCCGAGAACCGCGACAACGCATAGCCATATTCGCCGAATTCCAGATATTCGGCCACATTGGCCGGGTGCAGCACCGGCATGAACCAGCTGAGCAGCGCCGCATCCGACTGGTGCGACATCGACGACGAGACACAGCCGTGATCGTCGCCCACCACCACCAGCACCCCGCCATGGGGCGAGGATCCATAGGCATTGCCGTGTTTCAGCGCATCGCCCGAACGGTCAACCCCCGGCCCCTTGCCATACCACATGGCAAAGACGCCATCGACACGGCGCTGCTGCATGGTTTCGACCGATTGCGTGCCCATGACGGCGGTGGCGGCAAGATCCTCGTTCACCGCGGGCAGAAATTCGACATGCGCCCCCTTCAGCGCGTTTTCGGCCTTCCACAATTCGCCATCCAGCGCGCCAAGCGGCGAGCCGCGATAGCCGGACACGAACCCCGCGGTGTTCAGACCCGCCTTGCGGTCGCGCCGCGCCTGATCCAGCAGGATGCGCACCAATGCCTGCGTGCCGGTCAGGAATACGCGGCCCTTCTGGCGGCTGTAGCGATCTTCAAGTGCATACTGATCCAGAAACGACGGATGGATGGTCATGTGCTGCTACTCCCTCTTGAAGGGAAGTTTACACCGTTTCGGGTGAAATCTTTGTTCAGTTTTGGGTGCCAGCCGTTGAAAATCTGGAAAATCCTTTCTAGAAATGGCCTGATGAGAAATGAATTGATCAGTGGAGATTGACTTGGAACTGGAAAAGCAGGATCGCCGCCTTTTGGCCGAGCTGCAGAAAAACGGCCGGATTTCGAATCAGGAACTGGCCGAGGCCGCCGGCATGTCGCCCTCGGCCTGCTGGCGCCGGGTGCGGGCGCTGGAGCAGGCGGGCTATATCACCGGATACATGGCGGTGCTGGATGCGCAGGCCTGCGGGATGGGCTTTCACGCCATCGTCAACGTGCAGTTGGCGCGCCATGATGCGCGCTATGTCGAGGAATTCATCAAGGCGATCAGCGTGCGGCCCGAGGTGCTTGACTGTTTCGCAACCGCCGGGGAATCCGATTATCACCTGCGGGTGCGCTGTGCGGATCTGGAGGCCTATAATGCGTTTCTCGAGGATTTCCTGTTTCGCCTTCCGGGGCTTCAGCATGTGCGCACCAACATGGTCATGCGCGAGATCAAGCATGCGCGTGGCGTGCCGATCTGACATTCTGGTATGATTGTTCACACAATCTGGACCTAACCCCGCAGAAGCTGCTGGGCCACAGTTGCAACAGGCCGATGCCGCAAGTTGGCCGATCTCCTGATGGTGGCGCGTCCCCGGCAACTCGCGGGCGCGCCGTTTTTCTTTTGCGGCAACAGGCATCACCACAGCCTGATCTGGCCTTAATCACGATACGGACTGGACCTATGAGCCGCCGGAACGGTGGATCAGAGTCTGGTTGGAAAGAGGCGTCGCCGGGCTCCTCATCTTGTATGCAACAACAGGGAATCATGGATATGGAATCGGGATTTTCAGCCAATGACATGGACCACATCATCGAGGCCGATCGCGCCCATGTCTGGCATCATTTGACACCGCACAAGAAATTCGAAACCTCGGATCCGCTGGTCATCGTCGAGGGCAAGGGCATGCATATCTGGGATGCCCGCGGCAAACGTTACCTCGATGCCGTCTCGGGCGGGGTCTGGACGGTCAATGTCGGCTATGGGCGCGAAAGCATCGCCAATGCGGTGCGCGATCAATTGGTCAAGCTCAACTATTTCGCGGGCTCGGGCGGGTCGATCCCCGGCTCGCTGTTTGTCGAAAAGCTGCTGGACAAGATGCCGGGCATGAGCCGGGTCTATTTCAGCAACTCGGGTTCCGAGGCCAATGAAAAGGTCTACAAGATGGTGCGCCAGATCGCGCACAAGAAATATGGCGGCAAGAAATACAAGATCCTGTATCGCGACCGCGATTATCACGGCACCACCATCACAACGCTTTCAACCTCGGGCCAGCCGCAGCGGGCCGAACAATACGGCCCCTTCACGCCCGGTTTCGTCGAGGTGCCCCATTGCCTGAGCTATCGCAAGCAGTGGGATGTGCCCGACGAGGAATACGGCCGCCGCGCTGCCGACGCCATTGAAGAGGTCATCCTGCGCGAAGGCCCCGAGACCGTGGGCGCCATCGTTCTGGAGCCCGTGACCGCCGGCGGGGGCGTGATCGTGCCGCCCGAAGGCTATTGGCCGCGCGTGCAGGAGATCTGCCGCAAATACGACATCCTGCTGCATATCGACGAGGTCGTCTGCGGCTGCGGGCGCACCGGCAAGTGGTTCGGCTATCAGCAATTCGGCATCGAACCCGATTTCGTGACCATGGCCAAGGGGGTCGCCAGTGGCTATGCGGCGATTTCCTGCACCGTGACGACCGAGCGCGTCTTTGAAATGTTCAAGGAAAACCCCGACGACCCGATGGATTATTTCCGCGACATTTCCACCTTTGGCGGCTGCACCGCCGGCCCGGCTGCGGCGCTGGAAAACTTTCGCATCATCGAGGACGAAGACCTGCTTTCCAATGTCAACGAGATGGGCGCCTATCTGATGGAGCGCCTGCACGAGTTGATGGACCGCCATCAGGTCATTGGCGATGTGCGCGGCATGGGCCTGTTCTGCGGGGCCGAGCTGGTCGCCGACCGCGAAAGCAAACAGCCCGTGGATGAAAAGCAGGCCCAGGCGGTGGTTGGCGAGTGCCTGGCCCAGGGGGTGCTGATCGGGGTGACCAACCGCTCGCTCAACGGGCTCAACACCACGCTGTGCCTCAGCCCGGCGCTGATTGTCGGAAAGGCTGAAATCGACGAGATCATCACCGCGATGGACAACGCCCTGACCAGGGTGTTCGGCTGAACTCAACACGCATCCACGAAACGGAACCGGGTGGGGAAAGTTCCCCTCCCGGTTTCTTCTTTGTTCAAATACTCCGGGGGTGCGGGGGCTGGCCCCCGCATGGGCCGCTCAGAAATCGCCCTCGGCGGCGCGGGCAAGAATGTCTTTCATGATGGCGCGCACGCGCAGGGCGTCGGTCAGCAGCTCGGGCGGCAGGGTCTTGCCGCCATAGATCATCATGTCCATGTCCAGCGTGGTAATCCACAGCTGGCCCTTGTCATCCTCGACCAGCGACACCCGACAGGGGAGGTAGGCCGAATAGGCGATGGAATACTCGACCATCCGGGCCGCGGTCAGGGGGTTGCAATAAAGGTAGATCTTGAGCTTGCGCCACTTCTTGCCGGTCATGGCCTCGACCTGGTCGCCCAGAGGCAGGGCGCCGACATCCTTGATGTTGTTTGAGATGGCAATCTGCTGGATGGATTCGTCTACGTCCTGAAAGCTCAGCCCGTCGGCGACCTTTGCGCGCCAGACCGTGGCATCGGCGGCGTTGCCGGTTTCGATCAGGCGGTCGAACATGTTCTTGTAGACGTCAAATGCCCTGGGGTCGAAATTGTCGAATGCGGTCTTGTAGCGCCAGGCGGTCGGGCCCATCCAGATCGCGAGTGCAAGCGAGACGACCCCAAGAAGGGCCAGAAGATTGCGAATGACAGACATGTTTACCCCTGAGAAGCGATTTTATGTATTTCGATATTTGAATATAACATGCACGCTTGTTTGACAAGCTGCGTGGCGCGAAATGGGCGATTCGCCGCGTCAGGATAAAAAAAAGGCCGAGACAAGCTCGGCCTTTAAGTCCAACAGGGAGGTGAAACAGGCAGGAGCGTCGCTCAACCACCTGCTTCACGAACCGAGATAGGGATGCGGGGCCCGCTTATCAAGAAAAAAAGCGCAAATTTCATGCATACCAGCTATCGAAAAACTGCATGGCTCGACATAACACCTTGAAATCAGGTGGTTTTGTTGCGTCTTCGGTAGGCGATCACCTCGTCGATCACAAAGTCGCGGAAGGCTGCAATTCGCTTGGAATGGCGCAGTTCTTCGGGGTAGGCAAGGTAAACAGGCACCTCACCACTTTCTTCTTCGGGCAATACATTGACCAGCTGTGGAAAGTCTTCGGTCAGGTAATCGGGCAGCACGCCGATGCCCAGCCCCTGGATGACGCCCTGCAGAATTCCAAAGTAGTTGTTGACCGTCAGATGCGAAGAAACCTCGGCCGAAAACAGCCTGCGGATGAGCGAGGCGCTGGCCGAAACCTGCGGTGCGCGTGAGTTCTGACAGATCAGCCGGTGTTTCTGCAGATCGTCAAGCGTCCTGGGGGTGCCGTGTTTTTCCAGGTATTCAGGCGCCGCATACAGCTTGATCTTGACGGCCATGAGGCGCCGCCGGACCAGATCGGCCTGGCTGGGTTCCTTCATGCGGATGGCAAGATCGGCCTCGCGCATGGGCAGGTCGAGAACGCGCTCTTCCAGCATCAGGTCGATTTTCAGATCGGGGTATTTCTCGTAAAGCGTGGAAAGACGCGGTGCCAGCCACAGCGTGCCGAAACCGATGGTGGTGGTGACGCGCAATTCGCCGAATACCTCGTCCTCGCTGTCGCGGATGCGGGCCTCGGCGGCTTCGAGCCTCTTGGCCATGGCGGTGGTGGCGTCGAACAGCAGCTCGCCCTGTTCGGTCAGGATCAGCCCGCGGGCATGGCGGTGGAACAGGGTGACGTTCAGGCTTTCTTCAAGGGCGCGGATCTGGCGACTGACGGCGGATTGCGACAAATGCAGCTTGTCGCCGGCATGGGTCAGGCTGCCGGCATCCGCAACCGCGTGAAATATGCGCAACTTGTCCCAATCCATTGTCCGCCCTGCTTTTTTATCGCTGCTTTGCGTTTTGGCGTCACAATAGCGGTGCCGGCCGGTGGAATGCAAACAAAAGAAAAACGAAAAATTGACTTGGTAGGTCAGCAATAATGACCTATCATTGCGCCAACCAACCGCAGCGATGGGAGGCGACTCGGCATGGGAATTCAGGACATCACCCTTGAGGATCGTTTCGATCTTGGCAAGCACCGCGTCTTGCTGAACGGCACGCAGGCGCTGGTTCGCCTGATGCTGATGCAGGCCGCGCGCGACCGGGCCGCCGGGCTGAACACGGCCGGATACGTCACGGGCTATCGCGGCTCGCCGCTCGGGGCGGTCGATCTGCAGATGATGCGCGCGAAAAAGCATCTCGAGGCGGCAAATGTCCTGTTCGAGCCGGGCCTGAACGAAGATCTGGCCGCGACCGCGCTGTGGGGCACCCAGCAGGCCGAGCTGCGCGGCGAGGGCAGCCATGATGGCGTGTTCGGCCTGTGGTATGGCAAGGGGCCGGGCGTTGACCGCTCGGGTGACGTGTTCCGCCATGCCAACATGGCCGGCACATCGAAACATGGCGGCGTGGTTGCAGTGATGGGTGATGACCATACGGGCGAAAGCTCGACCACCCTGCACCAGTCGGAATGGTCCTTTGTCGATATCATGATGCCGATCCTGTCGCCCGCCGGGGTGCAGGAAATCCTTGATTTCGGCCTGATCGGCTATGAGCTCAGCCGCTATTCCGGCTGTTGGGTCGGCCTGAAATCCATGAAAGACACGATCGAGGCAACGGCCGTGGTCGATGCCTCGCCCGACCGTATCAAGCTGGTGCGCCCTTCCGAGGCTGAATTCGAGATGCCGCCGGGGGGCCTCAACATCCGCCTGCTGGATGACCGTATCGCACAAGAGGCGCGCCTTCAGGATTACAAGCGGTTCGCGGCCGAGGCCTTTGGCCGGGCCAACCGGCTGGACAAGCGGGTCTGGGGCAAGCCGGGCGCCAAGATCGGCATCGTTTCGGCCGGCAAGAACTGGCTTGACCTGATGCATGCGCTCGATCTTCTGGGTATCGACGCCTCTGAAGCCGAGCGTCTGGGGATCACCACCTACAAGGTTGCCATGACCTGGCCGCTGGACATGACCAGCTTTCACGAATGGGCCGAGGGGCTGGACCTGATCATCGTGGTCGAGGAAAAGCGCAAGCTGATCGAGGTGCAGGTCAAGGAGGCGATCTTTGACGACCGCCGCGGCCGCCGCGTCTATGGCTGGAAAACCGATCGCGGAGAGGAACTTTTCCCGACGCGCTATGCGCTGGAACCGGTGATGATTGCCCGCAAGCTGGGCATGATCCTGCAGGAAGAGGGGCGGGGAACCGAGCGCATCAAGGCGGGCCTTGCCCTGCTGGAACAGGCCGAAGCCAACAACAACGCCCCCGAAATCGCCAGCCGCCTGGCCTATTTCTGCTCGGGCTGTCCGCATAATACCTCGACCAAGGTGCCCGAGGGCAGCCGCGCCTATGCCGGCATCGGGTGTCACTTCATGGTGCAGTGGATGGACCGCAACACGCTGGGCTTTACCCATATGGGCGGCGAGGGCGCCAACTGGATCGGGGAATCGCATTTCTCGAAACGCGACCACGTTTTCCAGAATCTGGGCGATGGCACCTACAACCACTCGGGCGTGCAGGCAATTCGCGCGGCGCTGGCAAGCGGCACCAACATTACCTACAAGATCCTGTTCAACGATGCCGTTGCCATGACCGGGGGCCAGCCCAATGAGGGCGGCCTTTCCCCGCAGCAGATCGCGCGCGAGCTGCTGGCCATGGGTGTCAGGCATGTGGCGCTGGTCTATGACGAGAAAGAGGATATCGATCCTTCGGCCTTCCCGTCGGGCATCGAAAAACATACCCGTGACGAGATGATGAATGTTCAGGAAAAGATGAGCAGGATCAAGGGTGTCACGGCCATCATCTATGTGCAGACCTGTGCCGCCGAAAAGCGCCGCCGTCGCAAGCGGGGCCTGTTTCCAGACCCCGACCGCCGCGTTGTCATCAACGCCGATATCTGCGAGGGCTGCGGCGATTGCGGCGTACAGTCGAACTGTGTGTCGATCGTGCCGCTGGAAACCGAATTCGGGCGCAAGCGGGCGATCGACCAGTCCAGCTGCAACAAGGACTTTACCTGCCTCAACGGGTTCTGCCCCAGCTTTGTGACCGTATCGGGCGGCAAGCTGCGCAAGGCCGCGACCCGGACGCTGGATCTGCCACATCTGCCCGATCCCGAGCTGCCCGAAATCAACGGCACGCATAATTTTGTCATCACCGGCGTGGGGGGTACCGGGGTTGTGACCATCGGCGCCATCATGGCGCAGGCGGCCCATCTGGACGGCAAGGGTGCCGGCATGATGGAAATGGCAGGGCTTGCGCAAAAGGGCGGGGCGGTTCACATCCACCTGCGCGTTGCCGACAAGCCCGACGACATCAACGCCGTGCGCGTTGCAGTAGGCGAGGCCGACGCCATCATCGGCGGCGATCTGGTGGTTTCGGCCGGCTCCACCACGCTGGGGCTGATGAAGCAGGGCCGCACCCGCGCGGTGGTCAACAGCCACGAGATCATCACCGGCGAGTTCACCCGCAACCCGAATTTTCAGGTGCCCAATGACCGGCTGCGTCTTGCGCTTGAGGCCCGCCTTGGCGAGGACGGGGTGCGGTTTCTTGACGTGACCGTGCTGGCGCGCAAGCTGCTGGGGGATTCGATCTATTCGAACATGATGATCCTGGGCGCTGCCTGGCAGCAGGGCCTTGTGCCGCTGACGCGCGAGGCCATCCTGCGCGCGATCGAACTGAATGGTGCCGGCGTCGAGGGCAACAAGCAGGCCTTTGATATCGGGCGCTGGGCGATCCTGCATCCGCAAGAGGCCGCCGAGATCGTGGCCGAAACCGTGGTGGACAAGCCGAAAACGCTGGAGGAACGCATCGCCTTGCGGGCCGATCATCTGCGTGCCTATCAGAATGACGCGCTGGCACGGAAATACCTGTCGCTGGTCGATCGCGCTGGCTATCTGCGCGAGCAGGTGGCCGAGGCATATCACAAGCTGCTGGCCAGCAAGGACGAATACGAGGTCGCCCGCCTGCATGTGGAAACCACGCGCAAATTCGTCGAAAGCGAGCTGGAAGGCGACATGCGCCTCAGCTTTCACCTTGCGCCGCCGCTGCTTTCGAAAAAAGGCCCTGACGGGCGGCCGAAAAAGCGCGAGTTCGGCCCCTGGATCCTGCCGGTCTTTCGCGTTCTTGCCCGTCTCAAGGGGCTGCGGGGCACACCGCTGGACATCTTTGGTCACAGCGCCGAGCGCCGCGAGGAACGCCGCCTGATCGCCCAGTATGAACAGGACATGCAGGAAATCCTGGCGGGGCTGACCCCGGACAAGCTGAAACTGGCCCGCGAACTGGCGGCGCTGCCGCTGGAAATCAAGGGTTTCGGCCTGGTCAAGATGGCCTCGATCGAGGCGTTCGAGAAAAAGCGCGCGCGTCTGCTGAAAAAATTCAGGGCAGGCGGGGCGCCACAACAGCAGGCGGCGGAATAGGGCGCATCACGCGCCTGCCTGCCGACAGGCGGGGGCAGGTCGATCTGATGGTTGGTCTATCGGTCCCCGAATCTGCTATGGTCTGCACATGGTGTCTGTGTGTCCATTTCGGCCGGTGTTGCCGCTTGCCCTTGTGCTTTGCGTGGCGGTTGCCTTGCCGCAGCATGTTCGCGCCGGGGGCATCCCGAAATACCAGAAGCGGTTGATCGAAAAGCGTCTGGCGGTGCAGTACGAAAATTCCCGCCGGCTGTTGCCCACCGACCGGCATCTGCCGCGATATGAGGGGGGCTACAAGGGCAAGTATCTGCCCATGGCCGAAAAGGCCGCCGCCCAGTTCGGTGTGCCCAAGGATCTGTTTGCCCGCCTCATCCAGATGGAAAGCAACTGGAACCCCGATATCGTTTCGCCGGCAGGCGCAATCGGGCTGGCGCAGCTGATGCCGGAAACCGCGCGCAAGCTGGGCGTCGATCCGCGTGATCCTCGGGCCAATCTCGAAGGCGGGGCGCTGTATCTGTGGCAGCAATATATCCGCTTTGGCAGCTGGAAACTGGCCGTTGCCGCCTATAATGCCGGCCCCGAGGCCGTGGCCTTATACAACGACGTGCCGCCATTTGCCGAGACAAAGGCCTATGTCCGGGCGGTCATGGGCAAGTAGCCGCTTGTTGCCCCCGCAAAAGGAAATGCGCCCGCCCGAGGGAGTTACGGGCAGGCGCGATCCGGTCATTTGGCCGGGGGGGGAGGGTTGGTTGGCGTGTCGCCGGTCGTCAGTATTCGACGGCACCACCTGCAGCCTGCCAGTGGAACAGACCGCCAATGTTGTAGACTTCGGAAAAGCCCAGGCTGGCCAGCGTCTGCGCGGCCATTTGCGAGCGCGCGCCCGATGCGCAATAGACGGCGACGGGCTTTTCCGGGTTCAGCTCGGGGTGGAACTCGGGGTGGCGCGGATCAGCCTTCTGGGCCAGGATGAACAGCGGGATATGCAGCGCGCCCTTGGCCTTGCCGGTCGAGGCAACTTCGTTATGGTCGCGCACGTCGATCACCGTAAGCTGGCCCGAGGCGGCCTTTTGAACGGCCTCTTGCGGCGCCATCGAGCGGACGGCGGGCTGAGAGGTGCGGAAGGGATTGGCAAAACCGAAATTCATGGTTCTCGTGTCCTTTGTTTGCTATCGGGCCGGGCGGTGCCCGCTTCCCCGTTATTGCGTGTTTGTTGGGGCCAAATATATTCGCGTGTGCGAATATTTCCAGAGCATAATTAAGAAAAAATGCAACTATTTCTCAAGTGACTGAAAATGATGGAAAAAATGTTTCCGCTCATTTCCGCCTGAGTATGGTCGGCGGCGATTTTCAAGGGCTGCAATCCGTTTTGCAAAACCGAAAAATGCTGGAAAATTTCCGTCATTCAGCTATGTGCAGGGTGCCGGCCGGCGGTGGATCGGGTCGATTCCGCTTGTCGAGGGTCACGTTTTGTTCCATGCTTGGCGCTGCCCGCAAAGGGCAGGGTGGTTCAAGGGATTCCAGCGTTCATGTCAGAACAGAAATTCATCGAAATCCTTGGTGCGCGCGAGCACAACCTCAAATCCATCGATGTGCGTCTGCCGCGCGACCAGCTGGTGGTGATCACCGGGCTGTCGGGCTCGGGCAAGTCCAGCCTGGCCTTTGACACCATCTATGCCGAGGGGCAGCGCCGCTATGTGGAATCGCTGTCGGCCTATGCGCGCCAGTTTCTGGACATGATGCAGAAACCCGACCTCGACCATATCACGGGCCTCAGCCCGGCGATCTCGATCGAGCAAAAGACGACCAGCAAGAACCCGCGCTCGACGGTGGGCACGGTGACGGAAATCTACGACTATCTGCGCCTTTTGTTCGCCCGCGTCGGCACGCCCTACAGCCCGGCAACGGGTTTGCCGATCGAGGCGCAGCAGGTTTCCGAGATGGTCGATCGCATCATGGCGATGGAGGAAGGCACGCGCGCCTATCTGCTGGCCCCCATCGTGCGCGACCGCAAGGGCGAATACCGCAAGGAGTTTCTGGATCTGCAAAAGCAGGGTTTCCAGCGGCTCAAGATCGACGGGCAGTTCTATGAAATCGAGGACGCGCCCAAGCTGGACAAGAAATTCCGCCACGATATCGACGTGGTGGTTGACCGCATCATCATCCGCGAGGGGCTGGAAACCCGCCTTGCCGACAGCCTGCGTACGGCGCTGAATCTGGCCGATGGCATCGCCATTCTGGAAACCGCACCGCGCGAAGGCGAGGGCGAGGCGCAGCGCATCACGTTTTCGGAAAACTTTGCCTGCCCGGTCAGCGGCTTCACCATCCCCGAAATCGAGCCAAGGCTGTTTTCCTTCAACGCGCCCTATGGCGCCTGCCCCGATTGCGATGGCCTTGGGGTCGAGTTGTTCTTTGACGAACGTCTGATCGTGCCGGACCCGTCTCTTTCGCTGTATGACGGCGCGCTGGCCC
>WFQE01000246.1 GCA_015487165.1 Paracoccaceae bacterium
GCCCCCGACGCCCCCACCGTGGGAACCGTCGAATAGGGGGCCGACGCGATGTGAATGGCGGCCGCGCCGACACCGCAGGCGATGTAGAACAGCAGAAAGCCGACATGGCCAAAGGCGTCTTCCATGTTGTCGCCGAATATCCACAGGAACAACATGTTGCCGATGATATGCATGAAGCCCCCATGCAGGAACATCGAGGTGAAAACGGGTGTCAGGTCACCGGTCTGGATCACCTTTGCCGGGATCAGCGCCCAGTCGGAATAGAACGCCATCAGCGCCCGTTCACTGCCGAAATAGGGCAGGGTCATCAGGAACACGACGACATTTACCGCGATCAGCGCGGTGGTCACGATCGGGGTCGTGCGCGAGGGGTTGTGATCTCGGATCGGGAACATTTCAGGCCTGTGTTTGTTGAACTGCCAGTTTCAACCATCCGGCCGCGGCTGTCCAGCCTTGGAGGTTCATGAGAAGAGAAACGTCACGAGGTCGGGCAGGGGGGCAAGATCCGGGCAAGCTTGCAGGAGAGGATCGCGCGAGCCAAATGATTTTTTGACACGGGAAAATGCCACTCGGATGACAGATCGCCCCTTCCGCGG
Organism: Paracoccaceae bacterium; assembly: GCA_015487165.1. Taxonomy (GTDB): domain Bacteria; phylum Pseudomonadota; class Alphaproteobacteria; order Rhodobacterales; family Rhodobacteraceae; genus UBA5972. Next base: position 597 of record WFQE01000246.1, read on the forward strand.
CTGCGGAAGGGGCGGGTTCATTGGCCTCAGGCGGCTTTTTCCTCGCCCGGCGCAAAGCGGCCGTAGAAGCTTTCGCCCTTTTCGGCGAGGTCGCGCAGCAGGGCCGGCGGGTTGAAGCGTTCGCCATAGGTTTCGGCCAGGCGCTCGCAGGTGGCAACTGCCTGTTCGGCACCCAGCAGATCGAGCCACGAGAACGGCCCGCCCGACCACGGCGCAAAGCCCCAGCCCAGGATCGCGCCGACATCGCCTTCGCGGATATCCATCAGCACGTTTTCTTCCAGCGCGCGGACGGCCTCGAGCGCCTGCACCAGCGCAAGGCGCAGTTTCACGTCTTCGACAGGGGGCTGTTCGGTCAGCGGCGGCCAGTTCTCGCGCAGGCCCGGCCACAGACGGGTGCGCTTGCCCTTGTCGTCATATTCGTAGAAACCCGCATTCGCCTTGCGGCCCAGGCGGCCTTCGTCGAACAGCTTGAACAGCACCTCGTCGGCATCTGCCGCCGGATAGGCGTCGCCCATCGCCGCCTTGGTCGCCTTGGCGATCTTGACGCCGAGGTCGATCGAGGTTTCGTCGGTCAGTTGCAGCGGGCCGACCGGCATGCCGAATTGCTGGGCGGCATGTTCGATCAGCGCGGGCTCGACGCCTTCGCGGATCATGCGCACGCCCTCGTTGATATAGGGGATGATGCAGCGGTTGGCGTAGAAAAAGCGCGCATCATTGACAACGATTGGCGTCTTGCGGATCTGGCGCACGAAATCCAGCGCCTTGGCCACGGCCCGGTCGCCGGTTTCCTTGCCCTTGATGATCTCGACCAGATTCATCTTGTGCACCGGGCTGAAGAAGTGGATGCCGATGAACTGATCGGGCCGCGCGCTGGCCTTGGCCAGCTCGGTGATCGGCAGCGTCGAGGTGTTTGACGCATAGATGCAGCTTTCGGGGATCACGGCCTCGGCCTTTTTGGTGACCTCGGCCTTCACGGCGGGATCTTCGAACACGGCCTCGATGATCAGGTCGGCGCCTTCGAGGGCGGCGTAATCGGTGGTCGCGTTGATGCGCGCCAGCACCTGTTCCTTTTTCTCGGGCGTGACCTTCTTGCGCTTGATGCCACCGTCAAGGATGCCCTCGGCATGGGCCTTGCCGCGATCGGCGGCCTCTTGTGTGGCGTCGATCAGGGTGACGTCGATGCCGGCAAGGGCTGCGACATAGGCAATGCCCGCGCCCATCATGCCGGCCCCCAGAACACCCAGCTTTTGCACGCGCTGGTCATCAACACCCTTGGGCCGCACAGCGCCCTTTTCAAGCGCCTGCTTGTTGAGAAACAGCGAGCGGATCATGCTTGAGGTCGAAGGCGTCAGCAGCACCTTGGTGAACCAGCGGGCCTCGACCTTCAACGCGGTGTCAAAGGGCACGATGGCGCCCTCATAGATGGCGGCCAGCAGGGCACGCGCCGCCGGGTAGACGCCCTGTGTCTTGCCGTGGATCATCACGGCCGCGCCGACAAACATCTGAAAGCCTGCCGGATGGTAGGGCGCACCGCCGGGGAACTTGTAGCCCTTCTGATCCCAGGGTTTGACAAGATCGGCGTCTTTGGCGCCGTTGATCCATTCCTTTGCGGCGTCGATCAGCTTGTCGGCGGGCACCACGTCGTCGATCAGGCCGATGCCTTTCATCTTGGCGGGCGGTTGCATGCGGCCCTCCATGATGATGGGGGCGGCGGCCATCAGGCCGATCTTGCGCGGCACGCGGGTGGCCCCACCGGCACCGGGGAACAGGCCAACCAGGATTTCCGGCAGGCCCAGCTTGGCCTTGGGGTTGTCGGCCGCGATGATGCGGTGACAGGCCAGCGGCAGTTCGAAGCCGATGCCGGCAGCGGTGCCGGGAAGCGCTGCGACGATGGGCTTGCCGCCCTTCTTGGTCTTGGGGTCCATGCCGGCCAGCTCGATCTTGCGCAGCAGGCGGTGGATATCCATGATGCCGTTGAAAATGCCCTCGGCTGGGTTTTCACCGGCCTCGTCGCGCATCCGGGCCAGCGCGTTAAGATCCATGCCGCCGGCAAAATCCTTTTTGCCCGAAGTGATGATGACGCCCCTGACGCTGTCATCGGCCAGCGCGGTATCGACATGCTGGTCCAGCTCGCGCAGGCCGTCGAAGGTCATGACGTTCATGCTTTTGCCGGGCATGTCCCAAGTGATGATGGCGATGCCGTCATCGCCCTTTTCATAGTGAAATTCAGCCATTGTTCTTTCCCTTCCAGGGTTAATCAAATTCTGTTCCGTCCTTGCGGGTAAAGCGGAATTTTCCATTCCGTTTGACCACGGCAAGATCGTCATCCGGGTAGTGGGCGCGCTCGGTATCTGCGCGCGTGCCGATCTCGAGATAGGTTGCCGGCGCATCCGAACGGTTCACCAGATGGTGGCCGTTGTTGACACCCGCCTTGAAGGTCGCCGCGTCGCCTGCCCGCAGCAGGGTCTCAAGGCCTTCCTCGACAAGCACCAGCTCGCCCGACACCACATAGACGAACTCGTCCTCGACCTCGTGCCAGTGGCGCAGCGCCGACATGGCGCCGGGATCGAGCCGGGTCAGGTTGACGCCGAACTGCGTCAGCCCGCCGGCATCGCCCAGCCGCTTTTTTGCCCGCCCACCGACGCGCCCGGCAAACGGGGCCGGATAGCCCGAGCCCGTCTTCCATTCCAGCGCGTCGATATCGAGTTTCGGCATGTCGCTCAGACCCGCTCGATGATGGTGGCAACCCCCATGCCCGAGCCGATGCACAGCGTGGCAAGGCCGACTTCCTTGTCCTGACGCTCGAGCTCGTCAAGCAGGGTGCCCAGGATCACCGCGCCGGTTGCGCCCAGCGGGTGGCCCATGGCGATGGCGCCGCCATTGACATTGACCTTGTCCATGTCGGCATCGAAATGCTGCTGGAAGCGCAGCACGACGCTCGCAAATGCCTCGTTCACCTCGAACAGGTCGATATCGCCGAATGCCATGCCGGCCTCTTTCAGGGCCTTTTCGGTGACCGCCACGGGGCCGGTCAGCATGATGGTGGGATCGGTCCCGATCTTGGTCATGCGGCGGAAACGGGCGCGGGGTTTCAGGCCATAGCGTTCACCGAATTCCCTGTTGCCGATCAGAATTGCGGCCGCGCCGTCGGCAATGCCCGACGAGTTGCCCGCATGATGGACATGGTTGATCTTTTCCAGCTCGGGGTATTTCAGCAGGGCAACCGCGTCAAAACCGGGCATGTTTTCACCCAGATCCTTGAAGCTGGGCCGCAGCGCGCCGAGGCTCTGCATGTCTGTGCTTTCGCGGATCATCTCGTCATGGTCGAGGATGGTCAGCCCGTTCTGATCGCGCACCGCAATGACGGATTTTGCGAACCGGCCCTCTTTCTGGGCACGGGCGGCGCGTTTCTGGCTTTCGACGGCCAGCGCATCGCATTCATCGCGGGAAAAACCGTATTTGGTGGCAATGATGTCGGCCGAAATGCCCTGCGGCACGAAATAGGTCTTCATGGCCAGGGTCGGGTCGGCGGCAATGGCGCCACCGTCACTGCCCATGGGCACGCGGCTCATGCTTTCGATGCCGCCGGCGATATAGGCGTCACCCATGCCGCCCATCACCTGACCTGCGGCCATGTTGACCGACTCCAGCGCGGAGGCACAGAAACGGTTGACGGAAACGCCGGGGATGGATTCGTCGAGATCCGAATACAGCACCGCCGAGCGCGCAAGACACGCACCCTGTTCGCCGATCTGGGTGACATTGCCAAGGATCACGTCCTCGACGGCGTGACCATCCAGATTGTTGCGGTTCTTGATCTCGTTCAGCGCCAGGGCAGCCAGACGGACGGCGGGCACCTCGTGCAGGCTGCCGTCCTTCTTGCCCTTGCCGCGCGGAGTGCGGACGGCGTCATAGATATAGGCTTCGGTCATGGTTTCTTTCCTTCCGTTCAGGCCCGGTCGGCTGGCGAGCCGGGCATCAGGTCATAAGGGTGTTTCCAGTTCGGCTGGACGCTGATGCGGTCCAGCCAGGCATCGATATTCGGCCATTCGGCGCGATCGAAACCAAAGGGTTCCGGGTAATAGAGATATCCGCAGCAGGAAATGTCGGCATTGCTGATGCTGTCGC
>WFQE01000247.1 GCA_015487165.1 Paracoccaceae bacterium
GCATTGCATAAGATCAGCAAAAGGAAAATAGGCTTGGTTCAGGATTCACACATAACAATTAAATCAACCAGGACCCCCAACTCAATGCGGTGCATTGAGTTGGGGGCCTGTTATTTCGAGCGTTAAGACTAACCATGTCATACGGTACTAGCGTAACCCACTGCCCCAAATGCGGAGCGGTAGGTACGTATCAAATCACTTTGACAAACGGCGGTCAGGTCCTGACTTGCAATCGCTGCAGAAAGATTTTCACCGCTGAGGTTAAACGACGGCAGTTTACTGGAAGAAACCGATAAGTTGCGGGAGATCTCTCCGCAGCGAAACATATCCACCTTTCTCAATATGCTGCAAGGGATGGAATATTTGACTGAGTCTACAAGAGACGCAGGATACTTTGATCTGCATCGGGTTGGGCATGTTTTCAACGCCAATGTCAACCGCAGAGCGCGTATAATATGCACGCATTTTTGAAGTCTCAACGGAGTTGATCAATGAAAACCTGTGTCCTTGTTATACCTTTCCTTGCCATTCTTCCGGTGCAGGCCGGTTTTGCCGCGCCGCACGAGGCGCATGAAGCGCACGCTGGTCATGCCGCTGTGCCTGACTCGGTTATCGAGAAGCAGCGGCATTCGCTGGCGGAGAATACGAAGGGCAAGGGCTTTGGCCCGCAGTCGCCTCGGGATATCGATTCGTTTGCGGGCACGAACCCCCGCCGGTTCTCTCCGGCCCCGGCGGCGAAAAAAATGAACCTGTGCAATATCCATTTTCACAAGTCGGCCGAGCATCGGGGCGGCGAGTTTCGTCTGTATGCAGGCAATGGCGACGGACATGGCTATGGCAGTGGCTACAAGTATTCTGGCCAGCTGAGTGCGGCTGAAAAGCGGCCCGTTGGATCGGCCATTTGTCCCAGTCCGCACGGCGCGCTTGAGGCTGGCGATACGATCGAGGTGCACTATGTCTATACCACGGCGAGCGTGAAACCGGGGCCCAGTCTTGGTGCCTGCATGAACGAGGCTGCGAAAAACCCACAGTTGCGTGTCGAGGCCGAGGTGTATGTGCTGGTCAATGACCGGAAAGCGGCAGATTTCCGCGCACTGACACAGGTGGAGAACCGGGATGGCTACTATCAGGCTGTCAATTTGCCGGATTCGACTGGCCGGCCGGTGGTGTATGCCGGTTCCACGACGGGCCCCGGTTACAACGAGAAGGGCTCGCCTTACGAGGTGACCTGGAGCGTGCATCCCAAGGTGGCGAAGGTGGACATCCTCACTGTTGGGGAATGGTGCAAGTCGAACATGTTCGAGGAAGACCATGCCCATGGTGTGCGGAATCTGGTGGTCAATCCGGCGCTGTTGTCGCGGATCGACTGGTAAGCCACTCGATGGAGACGATGGCGGCCACGCTGTGGCCGCCGTGTTTCAACGGGCGTCTTGACGCCCCAGGCCAACGCTGGAGCGAAAATGGCGCAGCGGTTCAGGGAGTTGATCGAGGCATATCGCCAGGACGAGGACGGGGTCTACAATACCTGGTTCGTCAACAATGACGAACGCCTGAAGGCCTTCCGTTCCATTCGCCGGGGCGTGATCGATGTGGTCGAGGAGATTCGGCAGGGGACCTTTGGCAATGACTTCAAGGGATCTTCCCTGGAGTTCGTTCTGAACAGCATTACCGAGCAGCAGCAGGTTTTCAAGGGCGCGGCGCATCCGTTCTACTGGAAGCCGAAACTGCGTATCCCGGATATCTACGAGAACGAGGCCAACCAGCGGGCCTTTGGCCAGTTTCTGGAACGCTGCCTGCGCGCGGGGCGGGAAGAACAGCTCCTGAAGGAGATCATCGCCCTCGATGGCCTGCGCATCAAGGGGCTCGGGCCGGCGGTGGCGAACATTCTCTATTTCCTGCATCCCACGATCATGCCGCCTTTCAATACGGCCATCGTGAAGGGCTTCAACCGCCTGTTCGGGGAAAACATCAAGCTGGGTTCGTGGCCCGAGTATTTGCGCATGCGTGAAGTGATGATGGAGACGAACGCGCGGTACAAGGACCTGCTCTCGAACGATCTCGGGGCACTTGCCGGGCTGCTTTTCGATGTGGGCGAAGGGCAGCTTGAGCCCGTGGGGCTGGAATTGAGCGATGCGGAGCGGGAAAAGCTGGCAAAGAAACTGAAAAAGCGGCACGACGAGGTCCGCGATTCTTTTGCAGAGGCCGATCTGCATACGGAGATGCAATACCATCTGCTGAAGATCGGCAAGGCGATTGGCTACGATGTGATCGCCGCAAGCAATGATCGCTCAAAATGCCATGATGGCAACAGCTTTTCCTTCCTTTCGCTCGATCGCTTTCCCGATCTTGACGTGCCCGAGGAGGTGGGCAAGACCATCCAGTTGATCGATGTGGTGTGGTTCGAGAAGGGAAGCAACCGGGTGGCCTGTGCCTTCGAGGTGGAAAAGAGCACGTCGATCTATTCGGGGATCCTGCGCCTGGAGGATCTCTATTTCAGTTTTCCCGATGCGGCGCCTTCCCTCTATCTGGTGATACCCGATGCGCGGGAGAAGGAAACCCGCCTGCAGTTGCAGCGGCCGTCCATGCGCAACCGCCCGATTGACATTCACTACCTGCTGTTCAGTGAGCTGCGAAACGACTGCGACGCCATCTGCAAGTATGGTGAAGACAAGTCCATTCTCGACAAGATTGCCAGAACGCTTCATTGAGCGGCGGGCCCGCTCTGGCTGTGCGTAGCGCGGCTACTGCAGGCGCGTGGTCAGTCCGCGTCCGCTGCGGAAGTGCCAGACGCGGGGGATGTGCAGGATGTCCGTGTCCTTGCGAATCTCTTCCGTGAGCGGCGGAAAGGGGGCGGCCAGGCGGACGATGCGCTTGGCGGCATCGTCGAGCACCTTGTAGCCGGACGAGCGCAGCAGTTTCACCGAGTGCAGCGAGCCGTCGGGGTTGATCGCCACGTCCAGCAGCAGACTGCCGTTGATGCCCTTGTCCACCGCTTCCTGGGGATAGTTCAGGTTCCCGATCCGTTCCACCTTGGCGCGCCAGGCGTCCATGTAGCTGGCAAAGCGGTATTCGCGGGCGTTGGCGCCGCGCACGTAGGTCTGGCGGGGCGTGATGGCGAAGGTTTTGCGGATCTGTTCGATCTTGGCCGAGAGGCGGGTCAGTTCCTGGCTGCGTTCGAACAGTTGGGCGGCGGTGACCTTCTCTTCGGGCAGCGGCAGGGGTTCGTGCTGGGGCCGGCTTTCGGTTTGTCGTGTCGCCTTGCGGGCCGTGAGCACTTCC
>WFQE01000248.1 GCA_015487165.1 Paracoccaceae bacterium
GCGCTATCCCGACGAGTTCGTGCGCCACAAGATCCTGGACACGATCGGCGACCTGGCGCTCGTCGGCATGCCGATCGTCGGCGCGTTCACGGGCGTGCGCTCCGGGCACGCGATGAACCACCGGCTCGTGAGCGCGCTGCTCGCCGATCCCGGGAACTACCGCATCGAGGAGCTGGCGGCGCCGCCGCCCGCGGGCGAGGCCGCCGGCGAGGCCGAGGAGGCTCCCGCCGCCTGAGCTTCCGCTCCAGGCCGGAAAATCCCAATCATCGCCGCCCCGGATGAGGGTTTTCGAGGCGGATCTCTTTCGAAAATCTTCCTTGTCCTCATGTTTTTTCCGAAGGCAATTCTCTACCGATCCGGACCGGATCCGGGAGGGTTTGGTCATGCGCAGGCGGCGTCCTGAGTGCAGGGGAAACCGGCATTGGGAACTCAGTGATGGTTGGTGCCGATGCCGCCGGTGTCGCGCACGGTTTCGGCTGAAAACAGCGTGGAAGATATCGCGTCTTCCGGATGCCATGAAACGGCGTTTGGCCGGGATGTTTGCGCCGGGCATGGCATCGAGCATCGCTTCATTCCGCGGCGCAGGCCGCAGACCAACGGCATGGTGGAGCGATTCAACGAACGCATCGCCGACGTCCTCGCTGCCCATTACCGGGCAAGCCGTGCCGATCTCGAGGCCTTGCTCCAACGATACGCACATCTCTCCAACCACCACATCCCGCAACGGGTGCTGGAGCACAAGACGCCCATCCAGGCCATGCAGGAGTGGCAACACAAACGCCCCGACATCTTCGTCAAACAAGTGCGGAATCAGGAAGGACCTGACAGTCCTCATGTCTCGATTGGCCATGCCATGCGGCAGACCACGGATTTGACCATCACGCCATTTTGCACAACCATGCCGCCAACGGAGGGATGGCAGTGTCAGTCAGGCCAAGCGAAAATCCGGAACTGATTGCAGCCGGAATCAGCAAGCGGGTGCTGAAGAAATACTGGGATCGTTTCGATGAAATCCTGCGAAGCTCGCAAGATCGCGTCGATGTTGATGACCTGATCGGGCAATTCGATGTCCGCGCCGCCACGGTCAGGAAGCACCTTCGGGAATTCATCCGCCATTTCCCGGATCGGCTGACAGCCCTTGTTGGCTTCTATCCCGACGCGGACACGATATTGAACCTTGCCGAAATGGAACTGGGTGAGCGCGTTTCCGCCGACAATCTCTTTGCCGTCAACCGGGCCAGCAAGCGCATTGTGGACGCCATCACCAGACCCCGCCATGAGCGGTTTCTCCGGGCCAAGCTGGCCCCGTGGCTGAACGGGGATGTGGTGAGTGCACCCGCCAGCGAACTCATTGACCTGATGTATGAGGAATATGCGGACTTCATTCACGAGGCAGACAATGCGCTGGTGTCCATTGCCGGCAGGCTCAATGAGGAAATCCTGCTGCGCGCCCTGGAAAACAGCGGTCTGACCCGGGGCAGGGATTTCACGAGAACAGGCAACAACAGCGAGGCCGACATCCTCGTTCACCAGCAAGGCGGCCGTCGCAAGACGCTCTATTGCGAGGTCAAGAGCTATCACGCCCGCGAGCGCTTTCTCCGCGGCCTGCGGGACATTCCGCACAGGGAGAAAGTCGGCGTCGGTTTTTTCCGCGACCCTTCCGAGTTCAATCCCGGACGCACGAAAACCATCCTGCAAGCCCAGCCTCTTGCGGTCTATCTTCCCGAGGACACTTTCGAGAGACTGGATCCGGAAAGCAGGCAAAGCGTCACGGCGGAGCAGGATCGGCTATACCGGCCCCTCTCCCGCTTCATCCCCGACGCGCTGGTCTTCCACGAGGAGGGCCGGCTTCCCCCCTTCCAAGGCGATTGAAACGCAAGGCGGGCTTTCGGACGAACGCAACCACCCGGCCACGAGGTCGGCCACCTCGTTGATGCGTTCAGCGGGAGCGCGTTTGAGGGCGCATTCCCAAACCACCATCACCCGCCAGCCGGCATCGCGCAACGCGATTCTCTGTCGGTGATCCCGTTCCCGGTTCCCTGTCAGCTTTTGCCGCCAGAACTCCCTTCTCGTTGATGGTAGCCGGAACAGATCGCAATCATGCATGTGCCAGAAGCAGCCATGAACAAACAACACCGCGCGATATTTTGGCAACACCAGGTCGGGGCGCCCGGGGAGATCGCTTGCATGCAGGCGGTATCGGAATCCACGCGCAAAAAGCGCCTTCCGCAGCAGGAGTTCCGGTTTCGTGTCCTTTCCGCGTATCCCCGCCATCATCCGGCTGCGGGTGATCGCGTCCACGACATCAGCCAACGGCCATGGCCCCGCTCTCCGTCCTCCCTTCCCGGACAATCTCCATGATATACGGCTTCATGATGCGCGCGGCTTCCTCGATGACCGGAACCACGACCGCATTGCCGAACTGCCTGTAGGCCTGGGTGTCGGATACCGGTATCGTAAACCGCCGCCCATCCCGGTCAAAGCCCATCAGCCGGGCGCATTCCCTTGGCGTAAGCCGCCGGGGGTTGCCATGCTCTCGCCGGACAAGAATCTCGGAACCGTCCTTGTAATATCTGGCCGAGAGCGTGCGGGCCACGTCGTCCGGCCCGACCAGGCCAAAGCCGAAGCCGTTGCCTTTCTCCCGGTGCTTGCGTGCATAGTCCTGCAAATACTTCCAGAGCTTGTCCGAAAGCACGTATTTGTCCGCCACCGTGCCGCGGGGCGGCATGGTGTAGGGTGGTTCCGGCGCTTCGCTCCCGTCTTCCGGATGCAGGATGTCCCGCATGACCGGTTCGCGGTCGGGAAAACGGAACGCATCCCATGAAAACCCTACCGGCTCGCGGAAACCGGCAATCAGGATGCGCTCCCTGTGTTGTGGCACGAAGCGCCGGGCATCAATGACGCGATAATGCACATCATATCCCAGCTCGCCGCTCAGGGTCTCCATGATGACCTCAAAGGTTCTTCCGCGATCATGGCTTTGAAGGTTCTTGACGTTCTCCAGCAGGAACGCCGCCGGCCGCTTTTCGGCAATGATGCGCGCCACGTCGAAAAACAGTGTCCCCTGCGTCCTGCATTCAAACCCGTGCGCCTGTCCCAGGGCATTCTTCTTGGACACGCCCGCGATGGAGAATGGCTGACACGGAAACCCGGCCAGAAGCACGTCGTGATCCGGAATGCGACTGGCGGGAATTTCCCGGATGTCTCCCTCGATGGGGTGCGTATCAGGAAAATTGGCCCGGTAGGTGCGTTGCGCGAACCGGTCCCACTCACTGGTGAACACGCAGGCGCCGCCAACCGCCTCAAAGCCCAGCCGCATGCCGCCAATGCCGGCGAACAGGTCGATGAAGGTGAACTCGGCCGCACCTCCCGCGCCCCGCTCCGTAAACAGCAACTGCTGCAAGGCGGAAGCGACATAGGGCGGCGGCGAACATTCCCGCGCCTCCCAGCGCTTGATCGTTCGCACGCTCACCCCCAGGCGGTCGGCAATATCCTTCTGGGTGGAAAAAGCGCGGGCACGCTCAAGAAGGTCGTAAATCGCTTCCTCTCCCATCAGGCTGCCTCCCACGGGAAGATAAGGGGACATTATGTCCCCGAACATTCCCTGTCAATAAAAACAGGGCAATTCTCTACTGCGGTGCCGGAGGTGCCGTGCGCGGTTTCGGCTGAAGACGGCTTGGGAGATGCCGCGTCGTCCGGATGCCATGAGGCGGCGTTTGGCCGAGGTGTTTGCGCCGGGCGTGCCGGCTTGCCGGCTTCGTTTTCAGGTTGCGGCAAGCGCCCGGAGCATTTCTGAAATGAGCGTGATTGTGAAGAAAATCGCTCAGCCCGCGCAGGCCTCGAACAGCGCGCGCACGTCCGCGGGCTCGCACACGAGCAGCACGTCGCAGCCCGCCCGCAGCGCCTTCGCGGCGCCCGCCGCGACGGGCAGTCCCGCGCCCTGCATGCCGAGGTCGTCGCTCCAGACCATGCCCGCGAAGCCGATGCGCTCGCGCAGCACGCCCCTGAGCCACAGCTCGGAGA
>WFQE01000249.1 GCA_015487165.1 Paracoccaceae bacterium
ACGGCCACGAGCTTGGCGTCAAGGTCGCGCGCAAGCATCTGGGCTGGTACATGGATCACGCCCCGGCGAACCCGCCGCTGCGGCGTGCCATCCTGACGGAAAGCGATCCGCAGCGTGTTCAGGATCTGCTTGGGCAACTCGCCCGAATGCAAAGGCAGGCGGCATGAGCATGACGCAGACCGATCAGGTCTGGCAGGCGCTGCCGATCCCCGGCTTTCTGGTGGATGGCCGTGATCGCGTGGCCCAGATCAACCCCGCGGCCGAAAACTTTCTGAACACCGGGCGCAAGTCGCTGACAGGCCGCCCGCTGGGCGAGTGCCTTGTTCTGGACGCGGATATCCCGCCGCTGCTGGCGCGTGTGCGGGCAGGGCAGTCGGATCTGTTCCTGCATGATGTGACCTACAGGCGCACGGGCGAGGTGCCCGTTTTGTGCGACCTTCAGATCGCCCCCCTGGCCGATGGCACCGATACGATGCTGGTACTGCTGCATCCGCGCCAGATCAAGGGGCGCCTCGGCCGTGCCCTGCGGCCCAAATCCGTGGCCCGCACCGCCATCGGGCTGGCCGACATGCTGGCCCATGAAATCAAGAATCCGCTGGCGGGCATCACGGGTGCCGCGCAGCTGCTGGCCATGTCGCTGGGCAAGGATGATCGGGAACTGACCGACATGATCCTTCAGGAAACCCGCCGCATTGTCGATCTGTTGAAGCAGGTCGAAAAATTCGGCGATCTGCGGCCCCCCAAAAGGCGGCCGGTGAATATCCACGACCTGCTGGAACGCGCGCGCATGTCGGCCAGCCTCGGGGCGGCGTCCGCGATGACGTTTCGCGACGAATACGACCCGTCGCTGCCGCCCACGCTGGCCGATCCCGACCAGATGATGCAGGTCTTTGCCAATCTGTTTGCCAATGCCGCGCAGGCAGCCGGGCCCGACGGGGGCACGATCACCATCCGCACCTATTTCGAGTTGGGCCTGCGCCTGCGTTCGGCTGATGGCGGGCGTTCCGTTCCCCTGCAGGTCGAGATCATCGACGACGGCCCCGGCATCCCCGAACAGATGCTGGATTCGGTTTTCGACCCGTTCGTGTCGGGGCGCGAGAACGGCACCGGGCTGGGCCTGGCGCTGGTTTCCAAGATCATTGCCGAACATGACGGAACCATCGTCGTGTCGTCGCGCCCCGGGCGAACCGCTTTCCGCATCTCGTTGCCGGTGGCGGGGGACGAACGAAAAACGGCCGCGGCCAAGACGTAACAGGAAAAGAGGTATCTGATGGACGGAACCGTCCTTGTCGCCGATGATGACCGCACGATCCGCACCGTCCTGACACAGGCATTCACGCGTGCGGGCTGCAAGGTGCATGCGACCTCGTCCCTGACCACATTGCTGCGATGGGTCGAAGAGGGGCGCGGCGATCTTGTGGTGACCGATGTGATGATGCCCGACGGCAACGGGCTGGAAATGCTGCCCCGTATCAGAAAGCTGCGCCACGACCTGCCGGTAATCGTGATTTCCGCACAAAACACCATCATGACGGCCATCCAGGCGGCCGAGGCCGAGGCCTATGACTATATGCCCAAGCCATTCGACTTGCCCGACCTGATGAAACGCGCGGCGCGTGCGCTGGAACAGCCGCGACAGGTGGCCGGCCGAAATGCCGAGGCCCGATCCGGTGACGAACTGCCCCTGATCGGGCGCACGCCGGTCATGCAGGAACTGTATCGCCTGGTGGCCCGGATCCTGAATACCGACCTGCCGGTGCTGATCGCCGGCGAAAGCGGCACCGGGAAATCGCTGATCGCGCGCGTGATTCACGATTTCAGCGACCGGCGCAGCCTTCCCTTCGTGGTGGCGGGGGCCGCCGAGCTTGAAGATATCGGTGCCTTGCACGAGATCATCTCACGCGCGGGCTCCGGGGTTCTGCTGCTTGAAGAGCTGAGCGACCTGACCCCGACCATGCAGGCGCGTCTCGTGCGCAGCCTCGATTCCCTGGGCGACAATGCGCCACGCCTGCTGGCGACCACCCAGGCCGATCTGTCGCAGCTGGTCGAGGAGGGGGCCTTCAGGGCCGACCTCTATTACCGGCTTTCCGTGGTTTCCCTGGATGTGCCGCCGTTGCGCGCGCGGGTGGATGACATCGCGCCCCTTGCCCGGCATTTTCTGGCCCAGCTCGACCATGACCAGGGCGGTGACAAGATCCTGTCGGATGAAGCCCTGGAGCAGATGCGCAAATATGTCTGGCCGGGCAATGTGCGCCAACTGGAAAATACGGTCAGACGTCTGGCATTGACCTGTCCGCAGCGGGAAATAACGGGTGCCGATTTTCTTGCCGTTCCCGGACTGTCCGATCAGAGATTGGGCACATTACAGCGTTCGGGTGGTGAAAAACTGTCGGATTCGATTCGGGCACATCTGCAACGCTATTTCGATCTGCATGGCAAAACCCTGCCTCCAAGCGGCCTTTATGCACGAATCTTGCGGGAAATGGAGCGCCCCTTGATAGAAATTTCGCTTGAAGCATCCGGCGGAAATCAGGCCAAATGCGCTGATTTGCTTGGAATAAATCGCAATACACTGCGGAAAAAGATTGCCGAACTGGATATAGAGGTGACACGTCGGCGCAAGTTGGTGTAAGAATGTCACAGTAACTGTGGTTTTTTTGAGAGTCTGCGGTGGCATTCGGGCCCGTTAACGACATTTTCCCCATCTGCGGGCGACGCCCCGCTTCATGTAACGGGGCTTTCCGTGCCGGCATGAGGGGGCGGTGATGAGTGCGCTCAGCCTGTCCCGCATGGGGAATCGCCTGAACCGCCTGCGCAAGGAACGGCGCATGCGCAACATGGCCACACTTGGCCTTGTGCTGCTGGGCCCCACACTTGCGGTTGCAACCTTTGGCGCGCTCAACCTGTTCGAAAAGGGCAGCCCCACAATCAGCCTGCGTTATGTGCTGCTGGCCGATCTGGTCTATGTGCTGGTGGTGGCCGCGCTGGTCATGCAGAGGGTCGCGCGCATGGTCGCCGCCCGGCGCGCCAAATCCGCCGGCTCGCGTCTGCATATGCGGCTGACCGGCGTGTTCGCTATCATCGCATTGATTCCCACGATCCTGGTCGCGGTGTTTGCGACCGCGACGCTTAATTTCGGGCTTGAGGGCTGGTTTTCCGACCGCGTTCGCATGGTTGTCGGAAATTCGCTCAAGGCGGCCGAGGCCTATGAGCGCGAACACCGCGTGGCGCTGGTTCATGATGCCCAGGCACTGGCGCGTTTTCTTGATTCTGCCAAACGTCTCAACCCCTTGCTGTCCGAGGGCGAGTTGCGGCAACTGCTGACAGAGGGCCAGAAGCAAAGCCAGCGCGGCCTGCGCGTGGCCTTTGTCATCGACGGGGCGGCGCAGCTGATTTCGCGGGGAGAGCGCAGCTATCTGTTCGACTACGAACCCCCCAGCAATGCCGAGATTGCCCGCGCTGCCGCTGGAGAAACCGTCGTGATCCGCGACTGGAACAACAATGAATTTCGCGCTCTCGTCAAGCTGCGCGAATATCCCGATCGGTTTCTGTATGTGTCGCGCAATGTGGATGGGGCAATCCTCAACCTGCTTGACGAAACCAAGGATTCGATTGCGCTGTATCAGCAGCTTGAAAAGGACAGGGGCCGCCTGCTGTTCGAATTCGGCCTGATCTATCTTGGCTTTGCGGTGATCGTCATTCTGGCGGCGATCTGGCTGGGGCTGTGGTTTGCCGAGCGCCTGTCCCGACCGGTGGGCCGCCTGGCCGGCGCGGTTCAGCGGGTTGGTGCCGGCGATTTCGACGTGCGCGTGCAAGAGGAAGAGGGCGACGACGAAATCGCCATGCTCAGCCGCGTGTTCAACCAGATGACGCGCCAGCTCAAGACCCAGCGCGATGCGCTGGTGGAAACCAATGCCCAGACCGAGGCGCGCCGCCGCCTGTTCGATTCGGTTCTGACCGGCGTCACCACCGGCGTCATCGGCCTTAACCAGAAGGGCCAGATCGACCTGATGAACCCGGCGGCGATGAAGCTGCTGGGGCTGGAAAGAAAGCGGGATATCGGCAAGCCCCTGCGCGATCTGGTGCCTGAATTTGCCTATCTTTTCAAGGAATTGGACGAGGGCAGGGGGCAGGTTGCCCAGCAGGAAATCCAGCTGACCCGCGCCGGCACTGGTGAAAACCTGCTTGTGCGCATTGCCACCCGCAAAAACGAGGCGGGCGATCTGGAAGGCTATGTCGTGACCTTTGATGACGTGACCGATCTGGTTTCCGCCCAGCGCATGGCCGCCTGGGGGGATGTCGCGCGGCGCATCGCCCATGAGATCAAGAACCCGCTGACCCCGATCCAGCTTTCGGCCGAGCGCCTGAGACGCAAGTTTTCCAAGGTGCCCGGCGTCGATGTCGAGGCGCTGGAACAATATACCGAGGTGATCGTTCGCCAGACCCAGGATTTGCGCCGCATCGTCGATGAATTTTCGCGTTTCGCCCGCATGCCCGAACCCGAAAGGCGACAGAACGACATCGTCAAGCTGGTGCGCGACGCCGTGTTGTTGCAGGAAAACGCGCTACCCGAAATTCACGTCAGTCTCCAGTGCGAGGTTGATGAGATATGGGGCCATGTCGATGCCACGATGATTTCACAGGCATTGATGAACCTGATCAAGAATGCGGGCGAGGCGGTCGAGGCAATGATCGAACAGGCGCCTGACAGCTATGAACCCGAAATTCGCGTGACTGTCCGCCAGGATGGCACCGACACCATCATCACGATCGCCGACAACGGTATCGGCCTGCCGGAAAACCGCGCCCGCCTGTTCGAGCCCTATGTGACCAACCGCGACAAGGGCACCGGGCTGGGGCTGTCGATCGTGAAAAAGATCATCGAGGAACATGGCGGCACGCTGGAACTTGTGGATGCCGAGATATTCGAGGGCAACGACCACCGCGGCGCGATGGCGCGGATCGTTCTGCCCATGACAAGCCTGACCCGCCCCAAGGAGGGCGGCCGGAAAGTGGCCTGACAGCCGGATGAGGAAGACAGATGGGTGACATACTGGTCGTAGACGACGAAAAGGACATTCGCGAACTGATCGCGGATATCCTGCAGGACGAAGGTTATACCACGCGGCTGGCCGGTGATTCCGACAGCTGCATGCGGGAAATCAACCGCGAGCCCCCGGATCTGATCATTCTGGATATCTGGCTGAAAGATAGCCGGATGGACGGGATCGACATTCTGAAAACCACGCGACGCGACAACCCTGATGTGCCCGTGGTCATCATCTCGGGGCATGGTAACATCGAAATTGCGGTCGCTGCGGTCAAGCAGGGGGCCTATGACTTTATCGAAAAGCCCTTCAATATCGACCAGTTGCTGGTGGTGATCAACCGCGCGATGGAAACCTCGCGTCTGCGGCGCGAAAATGCGCAGTTGAAACATTCGGATATAACGTCATCGGTGATGATCGGCTCCAGCCCCGCGTTTCGGGCGCTGAAATCCCAGCTCGACAAGGTGACCCGCACCAACGGGCGCGTGATGCTGACCGGCCCGGCCGGTGCCGGCAAGGAGGTTGCCGCGCGTTACATTCACGCCAATTCGGACCGCGCGAAATACCCGTTCATTTCGGTCAATGCCGCCACCATCGAACCCGAGCGCATGGAAGAGGTGCTGTTCGGGCGCGAAACGCTTGAACGGGGCTATGAACCGGGCCTGCTGGAACAGGCCCATGGCGGGGTGCTGTTCTTTGACGAGGTCGCCGACATGCCGCTTGGCACCCAGTCCAAGATCCTGCGCGTGCTGGTCGAACAGCAGTTTCAGCGCGTGGGCGGCGCCGACAAGGTGCGCGTCGATCTGCGGGTGATTTCCGCAACTAACAAGGACCTTCAGGAAGAGATCCGCGAGGGCCGTTTCCGCGAAGAGCTGTATCACCGGCTGAATGTGGTGCCGATCCAGGTGCCCTCGCTGGAAACCCGGCGTGAGGATATCCCGGAACTGGCCCGCCATTTCATTGCCGAGTTGAACCGCACCCAGGGCCTGCCCCTGCGTGAACTGACCCCGGATGCCGAGGCCCTGTTGCAGACCATGCGCTGGCCCGGCAATGTGCGCCAGCTGCGCAACGTGATCGAGCGGGTGCTGATCCTTGGCCCGGACTCCGGGCCCATCGAGGCGCGCGAACTGCCGGAAAACGAAATCGGTGGTGATTCGGAAAACGGTTTCGGCCTGCCCGCCAGCCTTGCAACCCTGCCCCTGCGAGAGGCCCGCGAGATGTTCGAGCGTGAATATCTGATGACCCAGATCAACCGCTTTGGCGGCAATATCTCGCGCACCGCGTCGTTTGTCGGGATGGAGCGCAGTGCCCTGCATCGCAAGCTGAAATCGCTCAACATCGTGACCACCACCAAATCGGGCGCCCGGATCGCGACCGTGCAGGAGGGCGCCGAAAACGGCTAGTACGCGGTTTCCACGCTGTTTTACCTGAACGCCCGGCGGCCGCACCCGCTGCCGGGCGTTCTCTTTTTCTTGCCGCCTTCGCGGCGGCATCCGCATCTGCACCAGCCCGTGCCTGTTGCCCCGCGATGTTCTGCGTCTGCGGGATAACATGTTACAGTTTTCCCGATATTGCCAACAAAAATGTAATATGGTACTTGTATGCGTGATTGAAAATTCGTTTGTCGTCACCGATTGGGGGGAACATGGCCGAAAATCTGACCGCAGGGCAGTCGAGAACCGTCACCGTGACGGTGGACAAGGACCGCACCATAGATTTCATGGGCGACGAGGCCCGCGTCTATTCCACGCCCTCGCTTGTGCGCGATATCGAACATGCCTGCCGCGACCTGATCTTTGACAACACGCCCGAAGGGCAGGATTCGGTGGGCTCCATGGTGCAGGTCTTTCACATGGCGCCGACGCTTTTGGGCATGGATGTCGAGATCACCGTCACCATCAAGGAATCTGACGGCCGGCGCGTATTGTTCGAGGTCGAGGCGCGCGATCCCGTGGACAAGATCTGCAAGGGCACGCATGAGCGTTTCGTCGTCGATGTCGCCAAGACTGCCGAACGCCTGAAGGCAAAGGCGGAAAAGGCACGACAATCCTGAGTTCCACGCGGAGGGCACGGTCATGGCAGAGGCGGCAGGGAAAGACAGCGAAAAGATCGTTTCATACTGCTACCAATGCGTGGCCGGGCCCGATCTGCTGAAGGTCACGACGCAGGACGGCGTGCCCACCATGGTCGAGCCGAATTTTTCGGCCGCCACCATCCATCCCGCCGGCGGCAAGGTTTGCGTCAAGGCGTTCGGTCTGATCCAGAAGACCAACAACCCCAACCGCATCCTGACCCCGATGAAGCGCACCAACCCGAAAAAGGGTCGCGATCAGGATCCGGGATTTGTGCCGATAAGCTGGGATGAGGCGCTTGATATCATCGCGGAAAAGCTGAACGAGGCCCGCAGCAAGGGGTTGCTCGACAATTCGGGCTTTCCGCGTGTTGCCGCCAGTTTCGGCGGCGGCGGCACCCCGACCGCCTATATGGGCACCTTCCCGGCCTTCCTGGCCGCCTGGGGCCCGGTGGACATGAGCTTTGGCTCGGGCCAGGGGGTCAAATGCTATCATTCCGAACATCTGTATGGCGAGTTGTGGCACCGCGCCTTTACCGTCAGCCCCGATACCCCGCTGGTCGAGCTGGTGATTTCCTTTGGCGCCAATGTCGAGGCTTCGGGTGGGGTGTGTGGGGTGCGTCGGCACGCCGATGCCCGTGCCCGCGGCGTGCGGCGCATCCAGGTTGAACCGCATCTGTCGATCACCGGCGCCGCCTCGGCCGAATGGGTGCCGATCCGCCCCAAGACCGATACGGCCTTTCTGTTTGGCATGCTGAACGTGGTGCTGCATGAAGAGGGGCTTTCGCGCCTTGATGTGCCGTTCCTCAAGCACATGACCTCTTCGCCCTATCTGGTGGCACCCAACGGGTTCTATCTGCGCGACCCCGACAGCGGCAAGCCGCTGATCTGGGATCTTGGGCGTAACGCGGCAGTGCCTTACGACACCCCCGACACCGACCCGGCGCTTGAGGGGGAATATACCGTGTCCGGTCTTGAAACCGGGCCTGATGATGTCGAGTGGCATCACCGGGATATCGGCTGCCGGCCCGCATTTGCCCTGCTTCAAAGCCATGTCGAGGACTGGACGCCCGAATGGGCTGGCGACATTTGCGGCGTGGCGCCCGACAAGATCCGCGAGGTGGCGCGCGCATTTCTTGACCACGCCCATATCGGCGAAACCATTGAAATCGAGGGGCGCACCCTGCCGTTCCGCCCCGTGGCCATCAGCCTGGGCAAGACGGTCAACAATGGCTGGGGCGGGTACGAATGCTGTTGGGCGCGCACCTTGCTGGCCTGCCTCGTTGGCGGGCTCGAGGTGCCGGGCGGCACGCTGGGCACCACGGTGCGCCTGAACCGGCCGGCCGATAACCGCTGGTCCAGCGTCACGCCGGGGCCCGATGGTTTCATGCATTACCCGATGAACCCGACGAAAAAGGGCGAATGGCATTCCAGCTCGCGCTCGCGCCATGCGCACCAGACGCTGGTGCCGCTGGCGGCCAATTCGCCCTGGTCGCAGGCGCTGGGGCCGACGCATCTGGCCTGGATGATGCAGCAGAAGGGTTTTGACAAGCTGCCCGAACCCACGCGCCCGGACGTGTGGTTCGTCTATCGTACCAACCCGGCGATTTCGTTCTGGGACACGAATGCCGTGTCAAAGGTGATGGCCGATTTCCCCTTCACCGTCTGCTTTGCCTATACGCGGGACGAAACCAACCACATGGCCGATATCCTGCTGCCCGAATGCACCGATCTGGAGGGCCTGCAGCTGATCCGCATAGGCGGGTCGAAATATGTCGAACAGTTCTGGGAATATCAGGGCTTTGCCCTGCGCAACCCGGTGGCCCCGCCGCAGGGAGAGGCGCGCGATTTCACCTGGATCGCGACCGAGCTTGCCCGCCGCACGGGCCTGCTGGAAAAATACAATGCCTCGATCAACAAGGGCGCGGCCGGCGTGCGCCTGTTTGGCGAGAACTTTGATTTCTCGCTGTCCGAGGACGAACCCCACGAGGTCGAGGAAATCTGGGACAATATCTGCCGCGCCGCCAGTGCCGAGCTGACCGATGGCAAGGAAAGCCAGGGGCTGGACTATTTCCGCGAACACGGCTTTCGCGTGGATCGTTTCCCGAAAGAACAATGGTATCTGTATCCGGCCCTGCATGAACAGGGGTTGCGATTCGAGCTGCCCTATCAGGAACGCCTGCTGCGCGTGGGCCAGGAACTCAAGGCGCGGCTGCACGAGGCGGGCATTACCTGGTGGGACCGCCAGCTGCGCGAATACGAGGCCATGCCGCACTGGCAGGATCTGCAAAAGATCTGGGAAGACGCGCTTGAAAAGGGCTTTGGCGTCAAGATCGATGACTATCCCTTCTGGCTGCTGACAGCGCGCTCGATGCAATATTCATGGGGCGGCAATGTGGGCATCCAGATGATCCACGAGGTCGCCGGCAATGTCGCCGGTCATGGCGGTGTGGTGATGAACCCCGAGGCCGCCGCCCGCCTTGGCGTGGGCGAGGGCGACATGGTCGAGGTTACCTCGCCTCTGGCCAGCACGAAAGGGCCGGTGATCCTGCGCAATGGCATCCGGCCCGACACCTTGCTGATGCTGGGGCAGTTCGATCATTGGGCAACGCCCTATGCGAAAGAACACCGCGCGCCGTCGATGAATGCGCTGACCCCCATGATGCTTGAACTCACCGATGCCACCGGCTCGGGCGCCGATATCGTCAAGGTGCGGGTGACCCCGCTGGGAGGCCGGAAATGACCCGCTATGCCATTGTTGCCGATCTCAACCGTTGCGTCGGCTGCCAGACCTGCACCGCCGCCTGCAAGCACCAGAATGCCACCGCCCCTGGCGTGATGTGGCGCAAGGTGCTGGATTTCGAGGCCGGCACATTCCCCGATGTGCGCCGCGCATTCGTGCCTGTCGGCTGCATGCATTGCGACGAACCGCCCTGCCTTGATGTCTGCCCCTCGACGGCCACGAAAAAGCGCGCCGACGGGATTGTCACCATCGATTACGACATCTGCATCGGCTGCGCCTATTGCGCGGTGGCCTGCCCCTATGATGCGCGCTACCGCGTGGACGAGGCGCGGCCCGCCTATAACGGCAAGGGAAAGATGCGTCACGAGGCGGTGCGCGAAGATCCCGCCCGCCTGGGCGTGGCACAGAAATGCACCTTTTGCGTCGATCGCATAGATGCGGGCATCAAGGCCGGTCTGGTGCCGGGCACGGATCCCGAGGCAACACCGGCCTGCGTCAACTCCTGCATCGCGCAGGCGCTGACCTTCGGCGATATCGACGACCCCGACAGCAATGTGTCGAAACTCTTGCGCGAAAACCGGACCTTCCAGATGCACGAAGAGCTGGGGACCGGGCCGGGCATATTCTATCTGTGGGACCGCGGGCGCGAGGGCGTCGTGCCGGATCAGTCGCCCGAATTTGTGCCCGACCCTGTGGGCCTTGATCGTGTGTCCCCGCGGCTGCAAAAGAACTGGGACTGGCGGGCTGCGGCGAATTTCGTCTTTGGCGGGGCCGGCACGGGGCTGATGCTGGCCGCGGCGCTGGACGGGCTGGTTGATGGCCCCTCGCGCCTGCTGCTGTTTCTGGCGCTGGCGCTTGTGGGGGCGGGGCTGCTGTGTGTCTGGCTGGAAATCGGGCGCCCCTGGCGATTTTTCAACGTCTATCGGCATGCGCGACGTTCCTGGATGACGCGCGAGGCCCTGGCGGCGCTGCCCTATTTTGCCTTTGGCGGGCTGGGCTTTCTGCTGGCCAATGAATGGCTGGCCCTGATCGCCGCCGGTTTCGGGTTGTTTTTCGTCTATGCGCAGGGCCGGATATTGCATGCGGCCAAGGGAATTCCGACCTGGCGCTCGCCCCGTATCGTGCCGCTGATCGTGCTGACCGGCCTGACCGAGGGGCTGGCGGCCCTGACGATTGTGGGCCCGCTGGTCGGCGCCGGCGCGTCCTCCAGCGTCTATGCCGCCGCGATGCTGATCCTGCTTGTTGCGCTGCGTCTGGCCGCCTGGCGCGCCTGGAGACATGGGCTGGAACAGGAAGGGGTGCCGAAGGCCAGCCTCAGGGCGCTTGATGCAAGCGGGCTTTCCCTTTCCACGGTCAACCAGATTGCCGTCGTCGCGCTTGGAGTGGCCTCATTCGTGTTGCCCGGCTTGCTCCCTCTTGCCGGGCTGGCAGCATTGCTGACCGGATGGGCCTTCAAGTATCGGCTGGTGACCCGCGCCGCCCATACGCAGGGCTACGCGCTGGCGCGCATGCCTGCCCGTGGTGGGGGCAAGGCGGCGCGGGGCATCAAGCCGGGCTGGTGGAGGGCCGCATGAATCTTGCGCTCAACCATCGCGACCCCGCGCGCGGCAGCGGCGGGATGGAACGCTCGTTTGCCGCCGAGGTGAAAAAGCTGCGCCTTGGCGAGGGTGAAACCTTTCATGGCGAGGCGATCCTTGCCATCACCAAGGCGCTGCTTCAGGCCGGTGTTGCCTATGTGGGCGGTTATCCGGGGGCGCCGGTTTCGCATCTGATGGATGTTCTGGCCGAGGCCCGCACCCCGGTGCTGGAGCCCATGGGCATCATGTTCGAGCAATCCGCCTCCGAGGCAGGCGCGGCGGCGTTGCTGGGGGCCTCGATCCATTACCCCTTGCGCGGGGCGGTCACGTGGAAATCCATCGTCGGCACCAATGTGGCATCGGACGCGCTGTCAAACCTGGCCTCGGCGGGGGTGACCGGGGGCGCGCTGATCATCGTCGGCGAAGATTACGGCGAAGGCGCCAGCGTCATTCAGGAACGCACCCATGCCACGGCGCTGAAATCGTCGCTGCCGCTGCTGGATCCGCGCTATGACATGGCGCGTCTGGTCGAACTGACCGAAACCGCCTTTGACCTGTCCGAGGCCTGCCACCTGCCGGTGATCATGTCGCTGCGCATCCGTGCGGCCCATATGAGCGGCAGTTTCACCTGCAAGGACAACCGCCCGCCGCCCTATGGGGCGCATCGGCACCTGCCGGGGGCGGTGCAGGATTACGACCGCATCGTGCTGCCACCCTCGATCTATGAACACGAGCGCGACAAGGTCGAAAACCGCCTGCCGGCGGCGCGCGCCTTTATCCGCGAGCGCGGCATCAACGAGCTGATTGACGGCAGTCGTTCCAATATCGGCATCATTCTGCAAGGCGGGCTGCATGGCCCTGTGATGCGGGCGCTGTCGTTGCTGGGCGCGGGCGATGCGCTGGGCAACAGCAAGGTTCCGCTGCTGATCCTGAACGCGATCCACCCGCTGCTGCCCGACCAGATCACCGA
>WFQE01000250.1 GCA_015487165.1 Paracoccaceae bacterium
GTCTCGGCCGTGGCGGGGATATTGCGGGATCTGGGGGTGCGCGACGTGCCGCTGGTGGGTGTCGCCAAGGGCGAGGATCGCGATGCCGGCAAGGAAGAATTCCATATCCCCGGTAGGCGGCCCTTTTCCCTGCCGCATAACGACCCGGTCCTGTATTTCATCCAGCGTCTGCGCGACGAATCCCACCGTTTCGTGATCGGCGCCCACCGTGCCAAGCGCAGCCGCGCCATTGGCACGAACCCGCTTGACGATATCCCAGGCGTGGGGGCGGCGCGCAAGCGGGCATTGCTGGCGCATTTCGGATCAGCCAAGGCGGTTGCGCGCGCGTCACTGTCCGACCTGAAGGCCGTCGAGGGCGTGTCCGACCGGCTGGCCGAAACGATCTACAACCATTTCCAGGAACTGGGCTGAGGCACACAAGCGCAGGTCACGAATTGTTGGCTATCCAGGGCAACAGCACGGTTCCGCAGCGCGGCGGCTTGCGCTAAACAGGCTGCAACACTCTCAGGGGACCCGATACATGCGTTGGACATTGCCAAACATCCTGACCATCCTGCGGCTTGTTGCGGCGCCGATGCTGCTTGTCGTGTTCATCGCCTTTCCGCGCCCCATATCCGATTGGCTTGCGGTATTCCTGTTCGCCTTCGCCGCGATCACCGATTACGTCGATGGCGCGCTGGCGCGTCGCTGGCAGCAGGTTAGCGCCTTTGGCCGGATGATGGACCCCATTGCCGACAAGGCCATGACGATCCTTGCGCTGGTGCTGCTGGTCTATCTGATGAATGGCCGGCCATTTTCCATGGGCAGCCTCTATGTCGATGAGGCGACCATGATCCTGATTCCGGCAACGCTGATCATCTTTCGCGAGGTTTTCGTATCCGGCCTGCGCGAATATCTGGGCGACCGTTCGTCGGGACTGGCGGTCACCCGGCTGGCCAAGTGGAAGACCACGGCGCAGATGGTGGCCATCGTTGTGCTGTTTGTTCAGGGCCTGTTCGAGCATTACTATGGCACCCTGGCATTCGGCTTTACCCAGGAAATGACGCAGGCCATCCTGAAGGGCGCCGAGGAAGATCTGTTCGGCCTTCGCTGGAAGTATGACGGGTTTTTCATTACCCAATATGCCGGTATCATCCTGCTGTGGCTGTCCGCCCTGCTGACCGGCATCACCGGGGTCGATTATTTCCGCAAGGCGATGCCGCTGTTGAAAGAAGAGGAAGCGCCATGATCGACGTCGTCTATTTCGCCTGGGTGCGCGAACGCATCGGCCTGCCGAGGGAACAGGTGGAAACGAACGCTACAACGGTGGCCGAGCTGATCGACGAACTCAGCGCCCGCGAGGAACGCTATGCGCTGGCATTTTCCGATCGCGGCGCCATTCGCGCGGCCGTCGATCAGACGCTGGTCGATCTTGATGCGCCCCTGAAAGGGGCGCGCGAGGTTGCCTTCTTTCCGCCCATGACGGGGGGCTGACATGGGCGTGCGTGTGCAGGAAGGTGATTTCGACCTTGCGGCCGAGCTTGCCGATTTCGGTCGCGGGGCAGGGGGGATCGTCACCTTTACCGGCATCGTGCGCAACAATGACGCCGGCAACCTGCAATGCATGGAAATCGAGCACTACCCGGCAATGACCCAGCGCGCGATCGAGGACATCGCCAACGAGGCCCGCAGCCGCTGGGATCTGTGTGACCTGCTGATCATCCACCGCTATGGCCGTCTTGCGCCGGGCGCGCGCATCATGGCGGTTGCCACTGCCTCGGCGCATCGTGCAGATGCCTTTGCAGCGGCTGAATTCCTGATGGACTATCTGAAATCCCGCGCCCCGTTCTGGAAGAAAGAGGTCACATCCGACAGTGCCGAATGGGTTGCCGCAAGGGACGCGGATGAAAAGGCGCTGAAGCGCTGGTAGCGGGGCAGCCTTCTTCTTTATGAAAATACTCCCGCCGGAGGCTCCTGCATTTCCTGGCGGCGCAGGTGGGGGCTGTCTGCCCCCACACCCCCGAAAGTATTTCTACAAAGAAGAATCACGGGTAGGCAATTCCGCCCGAACAGTTTTTCCTGGTGGGTAAAGTCAACTGTTGGCCTCGATATAGGCGCGCAACTCTTCGGCCTCGCGCCGCGCATTTCCCAACCCGTCCATGGCGGCCTGCAGCTCTGCACGGGTCTGGTTCAGTTCGTGCATCAATTCCGATTCCCGCGCTTCAAGCTGCACCAGCGCCGCATCGCGGGCTTCCTCGGCCTCGTGCAAGGCGCTGGCCATGTGGTCCAGCTCGGCCACATTAGCTGTTTCGACACGATTGAAACGCTGCAGCAACCAGTGCGCCAGCCAGCCCAGAAGGAAGGCGGTAAACAGGATCACCGCGGTGATGATGACGAGTTCAGTTCTTCCCATTCTTTCCCTTGTCCTTCTTTTTCGGCTGTGTTGCGGGGGTGCCGGCCGCTTTTTTCGCTTCTGACGTGGCGGTCTTTTCTTTTGCTTTCGGCTGGGCCTTGTCAGAGGTAGCGGCGGCTTTTTCCCCTTTGGCCTTTTTCGGCTTGTCCTCGATCAGGTGAAATTCGATCCGGCGGTTTGCCTTGCGCCCCTCTTCGGTGCTGTTATCCGCGATGGGGTCGGCCTCGCCATAGCCCTTGGCTTTGAGGTTGGTGGTCAGGACGTCGAGGCTCAGCAATGTGTCAAGCACGGCTTCGGCACGGGCCTGGCTCAGCGCAAGGTTCATCGACTCACGGCCCTGGCTATCTGTATAGCCTGCGATTTCCATTTTCACATTTGGGCAGTTTTCCACCACGTCGGCGATTTTCTGAACCACGTCAATCGAGCCCGCGTCGATGCGGGCCGATGACGGTGCGAAGGTGATTTTCTTTTCCTTGAGGATGCCATTGATCGTATCCACACATTCCTGTGGGGTTGGCAGCTCCTTTTCGCGGTGCAGGGCCGGTTCGTATTTTATGTCGATCTTGAAACGCCCTTCGTCTTCGATCGCTTCCGAAAGGATCTGCGTGACCTCTGTCCGGGCCTCTTCGCGGTCGGCGGTTCCCCGAATTTCCAGCAGGTCCGGGGTAATGGTCAAAATGCCATTATGCAGCCGACTCAACGCCTCGAGGCCCGCCATGATCCGTTTTGGCCAGCCGTCCGGCAGGGCGGCGCTGATGCGGGTTGCGTCATCGACCTTGTCCCAACCGAATAGAGAGCGGGCGAAACCGTCAACGGCCTTTCTGGTGCGTTGGTTGCGAAGCCTGCCATGCATCTGCAACAGCCCTTCGGGGCTGAGTGTTGCCAGGAATTCGGGCTTTTCGATCTTGGCGCTGCCGCCCTCGGCGACCGGTTTCGGGGGAAGGATGGCATGAACCGAAAAGACATCGGGAAGGTTCTGTTCCAGCCGATGCACGATACGGTCAAAGTCGAGCTGCTTTGTGCTTGCAGGTGCAACCAGCGTGATGTCGGCATCCGAAAAGGTCAGATCGCCGCCGCCAAGTGCATCAAGCGCCCCGATCGCCCTGACAACCGCTTCGGTCCAATGGGGCGAGGGCGCCCCCAGCCCTATCCGGCAGCCTGAGTCGCCTTTCAGCCCGGCCTTCCGGGCGGCTTCGACGATCAAGGCGATGGATTTGGCCGTATCGGCCGAGCAGCTGTCAAACCTCAACCCCTTTGCATCCTTGGTGACCCGCAGGCTGAAGGGCGTGATGACGGGTCGGGGGGCTGCGATTCGCATGTCCAGCGCAACGCCATCGGGCTTGTTCATGCGCAGGCTGCTTTCGATCCGGTGTTTTTCGTCCTGGCTGTCCGCGCTTGCAGTGACGGTCACCTTGGTCGGCGTTACCGAGATCTTGGACCTTGGCAACATCTGAAGGCTGTCGAGCGAAAATTTCAGCGCCGCAGACCACCCCTTGGGGGCGGGATAGTCGGCGGTCTCCAGCATGTCGCTGATCTTGGCCCCGGCGGCGATCTTGCGGATCGATTGCAGAATGTTTTTCTGGCCGGGTTTGGCGGGCAGAAGTCCGATCAGGGATATTCCATCGCCGTTGCGCAGCACCTCAAGCGAAAAACGCGGCGGGTGCAGGGAATCAGGGTCGACAACCTTGATATGGTCGCGCACGCGCTTGCCGTTGATGATCCGCTTGACCGCGGCAAGGGCCTTGAAGCGATTGGCTTCATCGGGGGCCGCGCCCGAAAGATGCACCAGCAAGCCGTCGGTGCGCACCGAAACCCAGTCGAACCCTTCCATGACCAGTTTTTCGCGCACGCTTGCCGCGGTGGTGGTTTCGACATAGTCGGCGGTCAGATTGGCCAGAAGAAAGCTCAGCGATGCTGCCAGCGCCAGTATGATAGCGCCAAAGAATAAGGCCAGTCTCTGCATGATCTCCCCGGGCTCCCCTGCCTTGTTGCCTGACTTCTAGCCGTCAGAGGCAGGGCGTTCAATCACAGGATTGCCGCGACGGCGAAAAACAGCGCAGGGATCAGGCCGGCATCGCGGTTGGCGCGAAACAGTTTCAAGCAGTTCTCGGGATTGTCGATGTCCAGTTGACGAAGCTGCCAAAGCAGGTGCCAACCAAAGAACCACACGCCGGCCAGCGCGGCCACAAGCGCGCCCGTGCCTGCGGTATTGACCAGCGCCAGGATCACGGCACTTCCCATCAGGCCCATGATCGCCACAAAGAACCATGCCAGCCAGCGGTGGGTGTTGTCGGCAAACAGGCGGGCGGTGGACTTGATGCCGATCAGCGCGTCGTCTTCCTTGTCCTGATGGGCATAGATGGTGTCATAGAAAAGCGTCCAGCAGATACCCGCCAGATACAGCAGCACCGGCGGCCAGGACAGGCTGCCGGTATGCGCGACCCAGCCCAGCAGCGCCCCCCAGTTGAAGGCGATGCCCAGGAATATCTGCGGCCACCAGGTAAAGCGTTTGGCAAAGGGGTAGATGACCACTGGCAGCAATGCGAGGATCCCCAGCGCGATGGCCGGCCCGTTGAAGGTCAGCAGGATCAGGAACGCGACCAGCGCCTGCACGCCCATCCATGCCAGCGCCTGCCTGACATTGACCTGCCCCGAGGGCAGCGGGCGCGATTTCGTGCGCGCAACCTTTGCATCGAATTCCCGGTCGGTGATGTCGTTCCAGGTGCAGCCCGCACCACGCATCAGGAATGCGCCCATTGCCGTGGCCAGAACGATCCACGCGTCTGCCCAGCCGGGGCCCGCCGGATCGGCCGCGGCCGCCAGCCCAAGCCCCCACCAGCAGGGGATCAGCAACAGCCAGGTGCCCGCCGGCCGGTCGGCGCGCGACAGGCGCAGATAGGGCCGTGTCGGGCGCGGGGCAAGGCGGTCAACCCAGTTCAGCACCGCGTCTGCAACACGGCCGTCATCCGGTGAATCCTGTGGTGGCTCTGGCGTTTGGGCGTTTGTGGTCATAGATAGGGCCTATGGCAGAGAAACGGGCAAAAGTCAGGCTACATGTAGCCGCAGCGCTGGGCGAGGCGCAATCGGTTCCGCTGTCGCGGGATCAGGCGCATTACCTGTTTTCGGTTATGCGCCTTGGCCCCGGCGACCGGGTTGCGCTGTTCAACGGGCATGACGGCGAATGGCAGGCCGAGGTGATCGAGGCCGGAAAGCGCGCGGGCGTCCTGCGGTGCCTGAGCCAGAGCGCGCCGCAGATGAATCCGCCCGACCTGTGGCTGCTGTTTGCCCCGATCAAGAAGGCGCGCACCGATTTCATCGTCGAAAAGGCGGCCGAGATGGGGGTTGCACGGATCCTGCCCGTGCAGACGCGCCACACCAATTCGGAACGCATTCGCCTTGACCGTTTGCAGGCACATGCAGTTGAGGCGGCCGAGCAATGCGGCGGCACCTATGTTCCGCCGGTGCTGCCCATGCGCCCGCTGGAAAGGGTGCTGGATGAATGGCCCGCGGATCGTCGGCTGATGTTCTGCGATGAAACGCTGGTTGGCGCGACCGCCCGGCTGAAAGCTGCACAAGCGGGCGCATGGGCCGTGTTGATCGGGCCCGAGGGCGGGTTTTCCGATGGCGAACGCGCGCGCTTGCGGTCCATGGAGCAGGCGGTTGCGGTCAGCCTCGGGCCACGGATATTGCGCGCGGACACGGCGGCGGTCGCGGCCCTGACCATGTGGCAACTGACTCTTGGTGACTGGGCATGAGCGGGTTCATCCGCCCCGAAATGCGCCGGCGGCTGGCCCGATGGGCCGAGCCGGCCTTCGGCCTTGCCGCCGCCCTGTTCGCCGCACGTCTGTTGTGGCGTGGCTATGTGCTGCAGGACTGGATGCTTGAAATATTGGGCATCCTGCTGCTGCCGGTGGGCCTTGGGGTGTTCTGGGCCGGTTTCCGGCGCGCCCAGTTCAAGGGGGCGAGCACTGGCCCCGGTGTTGTCGAGGTGGATGAACGCCAGATCACCTATCTTTCTGCAAATGGTGGCGGATCGGTCGAAATGGCCGAGATGACGCGTCTTGAAATAAGGCGCACCATTGAATGGGGGGCGGTGTGGGTGTTGAAACAGCGTGGCGCACCAACCCTGTTCATTCCCATAGATGCGGCAGGCGGCGAAAAGCTGTTTGATGCGCTGACCGCCCTGCCGGGCATGGATACAAGCGCGCTGATTGCCGCGCGTCGTTCGCCCCCCGAAACCCGCAACGTCATATGGCGTGCATCCGCACCTTTTCGTGCATTGACTTGATCCTTCCCCTGTGACCCGTTACGGCGAAAAGTCGTAAGATACCAACCGGAGCCCGAAGCCCCATGTCAATTCCCCAGTCCGGCGGCGGACCGATCGAGAACAAGACCCAGCTGGCCGAATATCTGGAGGCCGGCTGCAAGCCGCGCGACCAGTGGCGCATCGGCACAGAGCACGAAAAATTCGGCTATTGCAAGGATACCCACCTGCCATTGCCTTATGACGGGCCGCGCTCGATCAAGGCCATGCTGGAAGGTCTGCGCGACAGCTATGGCTGGGCACCGAGCATGGAGGCGGGCAACATCATCGGGCTGGAAAAGGACGGTGCCAATATCTCGCTTGAACCGGGCGGGCAGCTTGAATTGTCGGGCGCGCCGCTGGAAAACATCCATCAGACCTGCAACGAGGTGCATACCCACCTGAAAGAGGTCCGCGATATCGCCGAACGGATCGGCGCCGGGTTCATCGGCCTGGGTGCCGCGCCCGAATGGACCCACGAACAGATGCCAGTGATGCCCAAGGGGCGCTATCGCCTGATGACCGGCTATATGGGCAAGGTGGGCACCCACGGCACACAGATGATGTATCGCACCTGCACGGTTCAGGTGAACCTCGACTTTGCCTCCGAAGCCGACATGGTGAAGAAACTGCGCGTGGCACTTGCCCTGCAACCGGTTGCAACGGCGCTGTTTGCCAATTCGCCCTTTTTCGAGGGCAAGGTCAACGGGCATCAAAGCTGGCGCGCGCGCATCTGGCGCGATCTGGATCCGGCGCGAACGGGCATGCTGCCCTTTGTGTTCGAGGATGGTTTCGGCTTTGAACGCTGGGTCGATTACGCCCTGGATGTGCCGATGTATTTCGTCTATCGCGACGGTAAATATATCGACGCGCTGGGCCAGTCCTTCCGTGATTTTCTTGAGGGCAAGCTGCCTGCATTGCCCGGCGAGAAACCGACGCTGTCCGACTGGGCCGACCACCTGACCACCCTTTTCCCCGAGGCCCGTATCAAGCAGTATCTGGAAATGCGCGGCGCCGATGGCGGCCCGTGGCGGCGCCTGTGCGCGCTGCCGGCGCTGTGGGTCGGGCTGATGTATGACCAGTCGGCGCTGGATGCCGCCTGGGATATCTGCAAGGACTGGGATGCCGAAACGCGTGAGCAATGGCGTGTCATGGCCTCGGTCGGCGGTATTCACGCGCAGGTGGACGGGCGCCCGATGCTGGATCTTGCCGCCGAGGTGGTCGAGATCGCCAAGGAAGGCCTGAAAGCGCGCGCGCGCGTCGAAAAGGGTGGCCCGCTCAAGGACGAACGCCCCTATCTGAAGACGCTGGAACAGATCATCGAGACCGGGAAATCCCCGGCCGACGAGCTGTTGGAACGCTATCACGGCGAATGGAACGGCGATCTCAGCCGGATCTATGACGAGTTCAGTTACTGATTACTGATCGCGGGTTGGTTCCACCGGATCCCCGGCTTTTTGCCGCGCGGCAGGCGCTTGGTGCAACGGCAAGATCAGAGCGGCCGGAAGCGCGGCCATTGCCGTCAGCGGGTTCTTGAAACAGTCGGGTGACTCGGTTCTTCCCTGTCTGTTGTGCCGCCCGGATCACCCTCTCCCGGACCTTGGGCCAGCGGGTCGGGGCCAAAACGATTGTCGCCCGCAGTTCCCTTGCTGGCCAGCCAGACGATCAGCAGGATGATCGTTGCCAGCACGATCACGCCGCCAATGGCCATGCTGACCCCCATCGTGCTGCTCATGCCCGCTCCGGGGTCGGCCGGCGCCATTGCGGCCACGACTGCGCCCATCACGGCCATCGCCCCCAGGGGCAGCAGCTGCCACCAGCCCGAACGGTTGGTGTCATGCAGCCGTCGTGCCGTCACCGCAAAGGTGGGCAGAAGAACGGCCAGCTGAAAGATCAGGCCGACGAATGGCACCCAGACAAGGACGGCACTGACGATCCATGTGAAAAGATACCACCACCAGAATTCCGAGCGGGGCGCGCGGCCGGAAAAACTTGCGTATTTGTTGAAACATGTTGATATCGCCTGGGAAAAACTCATCTTCTTTTCCAGATTACGATTTGCTTGAAAACGCCTGAAGCTGCGGCAAGCGCAGTTCCACCACTGGTATGAGGTTATGTCTGGCCGATCTGCCTGTCAAACGCGATGCCTCTTTTCCTTTATCGGCGTCCGATCCGGGGCTCTTGGCCCTGTATCAGGCGTTTGATATTGGCCTTGTGCCGCCACAGGATCAGCACGGCCAGCAGCATTGCCAATCCGCTTGCCTGCGCCGGCCCCAGCAGCCACAGCCACAGCGGCGACAGCACCGCCGCCACCAGCGCCGCCAGCGACGAGATGCGCGCGATCACCGCCACCGCCAGCCATGTTGCACAGGCGGCCAGCCCCGCCTGCCAGCCCAGCGCCAGCAGCAGGCCAAGGAATGTCGCCACGCCCTTGCCACCGCGAAAGCGCAGCCACACCGGGTAGAGATGTCCCAGAAAGGCCCCAATCCCCGCGATCTGGGCCGCGTCCGCCCCCAGCCAGCGCGCGGCGATCAGGACCGCCAGCGCGCCCTTGCCGGCGTCAAAGATCAGCGTCAGCGCAGCCGCGGCCTTGTTGCCGGTGCGCAGCACATTGGTTGCGCCGATATTGCCCGACCCGATCTTGCGCAGATCGCCCAGCCCCATGAGGCGCGCCAGCACCATGCCAAAAGGGATCGAGCCCAGCAGATAGCCAGTCACCCCGGCCAGTGCCAGCAGCGCGGGGTCGGTCGTCAGCTCAGGCAACATCGTCTTTCCCCCATGCAAACACCCGCTTGCCGCCCACCCAGGTGCCCAGGACGCGCCCCTGCATGCGATGGCCGTCAAACGGCGTGTTCCTGGATTTCGAGCGCAGCCTGAAACGATCCAGCACAAAGGGCTTGTCCGGGTCGAACAGCACCAGATCGGCGGGCGCGCCGACGCCCAGCCTTCCGCCCGGCAGGCCGAGGCGCCGCGCAGGGTTCAGTGACAGCGCCCGAAACAGCGCCGGCATGTCCAGCGCGCCGGCATGGACAAGGCGCAGCGCGGCCGGCAGCAGGGTTTCCAGCGCCACCGCGCCAGAGGCGGCCTCTTCAAAGGGCAGGCGCTTGCTTTCCTCGTCCTGCGGGGTGTGCATGGAACAGATGATGTCGATCAGCCCGTCGGCCACCGCCTGCACCACGGCCATGCGGTCGCCTTCACTGCGCAGCGGCGGCTTGACCTTGAAGAAGGTGCGATAATCGCCCACGTCGAATTCGTTCAGCGTCAGGTGATGGATGGAAACCCCGGCGGTCACATCCAGCCCCGCAGCCTTGGCGCGTTTCAGCGGACCAAGGGCAGCAGCGGTGGTGATCTGGTCGGCGTGGTAGCGTGCTCCGGTCATTTCAAGCAGCGCCAGATCGCGTTCCAGTCCCATGCGCTCGGCAAGCGGGGAAACCGCGGGCAGGCCGCGCAGGCTGGCGAACTTGCCGCTTGTGACGGCGGCGCCATTGCTGAGCCCCGGATCCTGCACATGGCCGATGACCAGAGCCCCCAGCGCGCCGGCATATGTCAGGCAGCGGGCCAGAACCCGGTTGTCCGAGGTCACCGCGTCGCCATCGGAAAAGCCCACCGCGCCGGCATCCAGAAGAAAGCCGATCTCGGTCATCTCGCGCCCCTGCCGGCCCTTGGTGAGCGCGGCCAGCGGGTGGATGCGCACCAATGCCTGATCGCGCGCGCGCTCCAGCACAAAGGCCAGCGTTTCGGGCGTGTCGATGGGCGGGATGGTGTCGGCACGGGTGATCATGGTGGTCACGCCGCCCGCCGCCGCCGCCAGCCCGGCCGAACGAAAGCTTTCCTTGTGGCGCTCGCCCGGCTCGCCGATCTTGACGCCGATATCCACGATGCCCGGTGCCAGAACCTTGCCGTTGCAGTCGATGGTCTGCGCGGCCTTGGGCAGCTTGTCGCCCTCGGGCAATATCGCCGCGATTGCGCCGTCTGTGACCAGCAGCGCACCCGTGACTTCCCGCCCCATTTCGGGGTCGATCAGGCGGGCATTGGTGAAAAGCGTGCTCATGAGGTTGCGTTCCTCTGGATGTCGCGAAACAGGCGCAATAGATCCTGCCCGTTTTCAACGCGTTCGAAACCGATCTTCTGCACCCGTGTCGTGCCATTGTTGTTTCTCTTGCGTTCTTGCGCGAAATAGATCGAAGCGGGATCTCCCTGCTCGAATTCCAGCACCGTGTCACCGTCGATCGGATAGGATTTCAGCCGCTTGCCAACCAAAGGCAGATCGGTCGCGATAAAGGCGCGTCGGTTGGTCAGCGTATACCAGCTGCGGCTGCGCACAAAGGCATTCAGATAGATGGCCCCCCCGGCAACTGCCAGCCCGATCGAGAAATGCAGCAGCCCGAACATCCAGAACATCCCCCCGGCCTGCGCCGCCATGATCATCCAGAACAGGGCAAACCCCGCAAACAGCAGGCCAAAGAGCAGCCCGCCGATATTTCGCGGCCGCAGCACGATCCGGCGGTCCGGTCTTCCTTGCCAAAGGATTTCTTCATCGTCGTCAAGAATACCGTCCCAGCCCGAGGTGGTCATGCCATGATCTCCTCTTGCGGTGCGCTGCGCAGGTTTCTGGCCAGCAGGTCCATCGCGGCCATGCGCACGGCCACGCCCATTTCGACCTGTTCCTGAATAACGCTGCGGTTGATGTCGTCGGCGATGGTTCCGTCAATTTCCACCCCCCGGTTCATGGGACCGGGATGCATGACAATGGCATCGGGTTTTGCCAGCGCCAGCTTTTCGGCATCCAGCCCCCAGCGGTGGTAATATTCGCGGGTGGATGGGATGAAGGCGCCATCCATGCGCTCGCGCTGCAGGCGCAGCATCATGACCACATCGACATCTTTCAGCCCCTCGCGCATGTTGTCGAATACTTCGACACCGAATTCCCTGATCCCCGATGGCATCAAGGTGCGCGGCCCGATCAGGCGGATACGGTTTTCCATCTTTCCCAGCAGCAGGATGTTGCTGCGCGCGACACGCGAGTGCGCGATGTCGCCGCAGATTGCAATCGACAGCCGTTGCAGGCGGCCCTTGGCGCGCCGGATGGTCAGCGCGTCCAGCAGCGCCTGAGTCGGATGCTCGTGACGCCCGTCGCCGGCGTTCAGCACCGCGCAATTCACCTTTTCGGCCAGCAGGTTGACCGCGCCCGAATGGGGGTGGCGCACAACCAGAAGATCGGGGTGCATGGCATTCAACGTCAGCGCCGTATCGATCAGGGTTTCGCCCTTCTTGATGCTCGAGGCCTGCATCGCCATGTTCATCACATCCGCGCCCAGCCGCTTGCCGGCCAGTTCGAAACTGGCCTGGGTGCGGGTCGAGGCCTCGAAGAACATGTTGATCTGGGTCAGCCCCGCCAGCGCATTGGAATGCTTGTTGGGCTGGCGGTTCAGCGTCACATAATGTTCGGCAAGGTCCAGAATCGTCAGGATGTCGTCTTTCGACAGGGATTCGATCCCAAGCAGGTGGCGCGCGGTAAAAGCCATGCTGTATCCCCGGTTCGGTGTTTCGCCCGTTATAGGGGGTTTGTGCGCGGGTTTGAAGCGGCGTCTTGATTGCCGGGTGCGCCTCGGGTGGCATGTGTGGGATAAGAGTATTTGGGCAAAGAAGAAGCACCCTTCGGGGATTTACCCTGCCAGTGCGAGCGCTTAGGTTGAGGCACGAAAGGAATCTGCTGCCGTGACCGGAACTGACCCACATGCCGAGGCCCTTGCCCAGCTCGCCTGGCTGGTTGAACTTGGCGCGACCGAGGCGATCGGCGAGCAGCCGGTCAACCGGTTCGAGGAGGCCGACGCGGCAAAGGTTGCGGATCGCCAGCAAAAACCCGTAGCGCCGCCGGCGGCCCCGGTGGCCAAATCTGTGACCAGCCCGGACAGGGCGCCATTGGACGAGGCGGTCGAGGTTGCGCGCAGGCTTGCGGCGGGGGCGGGTGATCTGGCGGCCCTGCGTGCGGCAATCGATGCCTTTGAGGGGTGCGAGCTTAAGAAGGGCGCGCGCAATCTGGTGTTTGCCGATGGCAACCCGGCGGCGCGGCTGATGATCATTGGCGAGGCACCGGGGCGCGACGAGGATCGCGAGGGTTTTCCCTTTGTCGGGCGCGCGGGCAAGCTGCTGGACAGGATGCTGGCGGCCATCGGGCTTTCGCGCAAGGCGGAAGAGGCCGAAAATGCCGTCTATATCGCCAATGTCCTGCCCTGGCGGCCGCCGCAGAACCGCGACCCGACCCCTGACGAGATTGCCATGATGCTGCCCTTTCTGGCGCGTCATGTGGCGTTGGCCAATCCCGATCTGATCGTGCCCATGGGCAATATCGCCTGTCAGGCCGTCCTCGGGCGGCGCGGTATCACGCGGCTGCGGGGGCAGTGGACGCAGGCATTCGACCGCCCCGCATTGCCCATGTTCCACCCCGCCTATCTGCTGCGCAGCCCGGCGCGCAAGCGCGAGGCCTGGGCCGATCTTCTGGAAATACAGTCACGACTGAAAGGGCTCAACTGATGTCGCGTATCGACGAAAGCAAGGAATTCATCCCCCTCAACATCGCCGTTCTGACGGTCTCGGACACGCGCAAGCTGGAAGAGGATCGTTCCGGGCAGGTGCTGGTCGATCGCCTCACCGCGGCCGGTCACAAGCTGGCGGATCGCAAGATCATCCGGGACGAGCGCGACCAGATCGCGGCGCAGCTGCGCGCGTGGTCACAGGATGAGGGCATCGATGTCATCATTTCCACCGGCGGAACCGGGCTGACCGGCCGCGACGTGACGGTCGAGGCGCATCGGGATGTCTATGAAAAGGAAATCGACGCGTTTGCCACCCTGTTCACGATGATCTCGTTTCACAAGATCGGCACCTCGGCGATCCAGTCACGCGCCTGTGCGGGGGTGGCCAACGGCACCTATATCTTTGCGCTGCCCGGCTCTCCGGGTGCCTGCAAGGATGGCTGGGACGAGATCCTGCAACATCAGCTGGATTACCGTTTGCGGCCCTGCAATTTCGTCGAGATCATGCCGCGGCTGGAAGAACACAAGCGCCGCAAATAGGGCGCTGCCTCAACGGCCTATTGGCTGTCGGGGCAGCCGCGTTTCTCGACCGCAAGACCCTTGCCGATCAGGGTGATCCGCAGTTTTGACAGGTCGGGGGCCAGCGGTTGATCGGACATGGCGACCAGTTCGGTTTCGGTTACCAGCTCGTCGCCGTTTCTGGCCAGCTTGACCGGCGCAACCCAGATATCCGGGTTCGCGGTTTCGATGACCGCGGCCTGTGGCATCGCCGCGTTTGCGGGCAGCCTGAATCGTGCCTGCAGCCGCAGCCCGTCTTCGCCCTTTGATGTCTCGCAGGAGACAAGCTCGAATCCGGCCGAGGATGCCGCAACTATCTGATCGTCCAGCGCAAGCCGGATCAGAAAGTTTTCGTCTTCAGGGCCATCCACCCCATCTGCCTGAACGGGCAGCTTGACGGGAATGCAGACCTCCTTGCACACACCCAGCTTGAGCTGGGCGCGCAGGGTGATCGGTGCGTGCGCATCACGGGCAGAAAATTCTATGGGCAGGATCAACTGCCCCTCATAGCCGATTACCTCGTATCCGGCCTCTTTCAGAACATCGGGCCGGGGCCAGTGTATCGTGACCTGGGCAAGGTTGCTGGAACGCGACCAGTCGAACATCGGCGGAACGCCGGCGCTGCCTGCGATGCGCCAATAGGTTTTCCAGCCGGGGGCCAGATCGACCCTGAGCGCCCCCATCCGGTGCCCGTTTTCCATCTTCCAGCCCGGCAGCAGGTTGATTTGCACGATTTCATCAAGGTCGGGCATCTGGGCAACCGCCGCGCTTGCCCAGGAAACAGCTGCTGCCGCGCCTGTGATAACCCAGTTTGCCTGCTTCATTGCGACCTCTGATCAAATGCTCGGGCAACTATACACATGCCTGCATGAGCGGGAAAATCACGAATTGGAGACAATGCAATTTCTGATCAATACCCTTGAAACCGGGGGCGTTGAGGTTCATCTTCAGGACATGGAAAAGACAAGAGTTTCAGACCATCTGGACGGCAAGCTGCTGATCGCCATGCCGGCAATGCGCGACCCCCGGTTCGAGCGCAGCGTCATCTTCATGTGCGCCCATAGCGACGAGGGGGCGATGGGGCTGGTGGTAAACAAGCCCGCGCCGGATCTGGAATTCAAGGATCTGCTCGAACAGTTGAACATCACACCCGACAAGGATGCGCCGCAGATCCGGGTGCATGTGGGCGGGCCGGTCGAACATGGTCGCGGGTTCGTTCTGCACAGTGCCGATTATCAGGCCTCTGACGCCACGCTGCGGGTGAACGATCGCTTTGGCATGACGGCAACGCTGGAAATCCTCGAAGACATTTCACATGGCAACGGGCCCGAAAAATGCCTGCTGGCGCTGGGCTATGCCGGCTGGGGGCCGGGGCAGCTGGAAAGCGAGCTTCAGGCCAATGGCTGGCTGACGGCCGATGCCTCGCCCGAGCTGGTCTTTGGCGACCATGACGGCGACAAGTGGGAGGCCGCGCTGGCCAGCCTGGGGATTTCTCCCAGTTTCCTGTCAGGTTCGGGCGGCACCGCCTGAGGGGCGCGCGGCTGCTGCGCGTTTCAGCCGGTCGTTGATGGCCAGCCCCAGCCCGCGCGTGGGGATCGGCGCGACGTGGATTTCCGAAATGCCCTGCCGGGCGGCCCGGCGGTCTAGGGCATGCAGATGGCCGAACAGATTGGCCGCGGCCTCGACCATGTCGCCGGTCGGCGACAGGTTCAAATCGGCAGCTGCGCAATCGGGACCAAAGCCCAGCCACAGCGCGCCATCGGGCCGCGCGGCGACATTCAGCACAACCCTTGCAGATGGCGCGTAATGCGATGTCATCTGCCCCGGTGACACCGGCGTTTCCGGGTCGTCAGGGCGGGCCAGGCGCTGGCCGCCAAGCGCGGCTTCGATTGCCTCGACCGGCAGGCCGCCGGGGCGCAGCAGGGCCGGCGGGGTGTGATCCGGCGCCAGAATCGTCGATTCCAGCCCGACGGTGCAGTTTCCCCCATCGATGATCGCGTCGATCTTTCCACCCAGCCCCTCGGCCACATGCGTCGCCGTTGTCGGGCTGATCCGCCCCGAGGGGTTGGCAGAAGGGGCCGCGATCGCCCCGCCAAAGGCGTGCAGCAGCTTGCGGGCAAGGGTGTTGGCGGGGATGCGCAGGGCAACGGTTTCCAGCCCCGCGGTCACCAGATCGGACAGGGCGCCCTCCTTGTTGACCGGCAGAACCAGGCTCAGCGGGCCGGG
Source organism: Paracoccaceae bacterium (assembly GCA_015487165.1). Taxonomy (GTDB): domain Bacteria; phylum Pseudomonadota; class Alphaproteobacteria; order Rhodobacterales; family Rhodobacteraceae; genus UBA5972. The sequence continues at coordinate 16,016 of WFQE01000250.1, forward strand.
CCAGAAGGTTTGCGCCAGTGCCTCTGCCTGCGGGCTGAAATGCGCGTAACGCCGGGCGGTGTCCAGATCGGCCACATGAACGATCAGCGGGTTGAAGCTGGGCCGCCCCTTGGCCTGATAGATGCGCGCCACCGCCGCACCATTGCAGGCATCCGCCCCCAGCCCGTAAACCGTTTCGGTCGGAAAGGCGACCAGCCCCCCCTTGCGCCATATGGCAACGGCCCGTTCGATGCCGGCGGCATCGGGGTTCAGCATCTCGGTTTCGGTCGGTTCCAGCATGTCGCCACGTCCGGCTTGTCAAGGGCAGGGCATGCGCCTAGTTTCGGCGCGATTTCGGCCCTGATAGCCCCAATGGGCCCAAGGCGCAAACCGCGCATCGCGCACCCAGCATCGCAAAGAGGACAAGATGGCATACAAGGCACCGGTCTCCGAGCTCCAGTTCCTGTTCGACAATGTTGTCGGTTTCAACCGTCTGCAACAGACCGACCGTTTCGCCGAGGCCACGACGGATTTGCGCGACGCCATCCTGACCGAGGGCGCGCGTCTGGCCGAACAGGTTCTTGCGCCGCTGAACCGGCAGGGCGACCTGCACCCGGCGAAACTGGAAAATGGTGTCGTGCGCACCTCGCCCGGCTTTGCCGAGGGCTATCGCGCCATTGCCGAGGGCGGCTGGATCGGCATTTCGGCCGACCCCGAACATGGCGGCATGGGCCTGCCCCAGACGCTGGCGGTTGCGCTGAACGAGATGATGTCCAGCGCCTGCCTGTCGCTGTCGCTGAACCCGTTGATGAGCCAGGGCCAGATCGAGGCGCTCGAGGCCCATGCCAGTGACGAGATCAAGGCGCTGTATCTGCCGAAACTGATTTCCGGCGAATGGTGCGGCACCATGAACCTGACCGAACCGCAGGCGGGGTCGGATGTCGGCGCGCTGCGCACACGGGCCGAACCCAATGGGGACGGCACCTATGCGATTACCGGGCAAAAGATCTTCATCAGCTGGGCCGACAGCGATTTCGCCGGCAATATCTGCCATCTAGTGCTGGCGCGCCTGCCTGACGGCGTGCCGGGGACCAAGGGAATCTCGCTGTTCATGGTGCCCAAATACATCCCCGACGAAAACGGCGAGCCGGGCGAGGCCAACAGCCTGCATGTGGTCTCGCTTGAACACAAGCTGGGCATTCACGGCTCGCCCACCGCAGTGATGCAGTATGACGGCGCGACCGGCTGGCTGATCGGGGCGCCGCATGCGGGCATGAAGGCGATGTTCACGATGATGAACAACGCCCGCCTCGGCGTGGGCACCGAGGGGCTCGGCGTGGCCGAGGCCGCCTTTCAGCAGGCGCTGGAATATGCGCTGGAACGCAGGCAGGGCCGCACCCCGGTCAAGGATGGCACCGGCACGATCTTTGAACATGCCGATGTGCGGCGCATGCTGATCGCCATGCGCGCGCAGATCAACGCCGCGCGCGCCATCATCTATGACACGGCGCTTTCCACCGACATGGCCAAGGCCACGGGCGATGCCGCCATGGCCGCCCGCGCCGCTCTGCTGACCCCGATTGCCAAGGCATTCGGCACCGATACCGGCATCGAGGTCGCCAGCCTTGGCATACAGGTGCATGGCGGCATGGGCTTTATCGAGGAAACCGGCGCCGCCCAGTATCTGCGCGATGTGCGGGTGACCGCGATCTACGAGGGCACCAACGGCATCCAGGCGATGGATCTGGTCGGGCGCAAGCTGATGGATGGGGGCGAGGCGGCCGAGGCCCTGCTGGACGAGGTGGCGGCGACGGCCACCGCCGCAGGTGACAGCCTGCCCGATCTTGGCGCGGCGCTGTCGTCAGCCGCCGACGAGATGCGCGCAACCGTCAGCTGGATGGTGGAGCAGGGCGATTTCAACAACCGTTTTGCCGGCGCGGTGCCGTTTCTGCGGGCTTTCGCGCTGGTGCTGGGCGGGCATTACCTGCTGCGCGGGGCGCTGGCCACGGGCGGCAAGGGCGCGCGTGCCGATCTGGCGCGCTTCTTCATCCGCCGCCTGCTGCCGCAACACGCCGCGCTGTGCCTCGAGGCCCGCGAGGGGCAGGAGGGGCTGTATGCGCTGTCGGCCGACGATCTGTCGGCATGACCACCGGGACAGCCGCGCAGGCATCGATCCGCCATCCCTTTGAAACCCCGCCCGCACAGGGCGATGCGGTCGAGCTGGCCGAGGGCATTTTGTGGATGCGCCTGCCGCTGCCCATGAAGCTGGATCACGTCAATGTCTATGCCTTGCGCGATGGCGATGGCTGGGCGGTGGTGGATACGGGCTTTGCCTCGAAAACCTCGCGCCGGGTGTGGGGCGCGCTGATGGAGGGGCCGCTGCAGGGGCTGCCCATCCGGCGCCTGATTGTCACCCATCACCACCCCGACCATATCGGCCTTGCCGGCTGGTTTCAGACCGAATTCGGCACCGAGCTGGTCACGACCCGCACCAGCTGGCTGTTTGCCCGGATGCTGACGCTGGACGAACATTCGGTGCAAAAGGAGGAAACCCTTGCCTATTGGCGCGCCGCCGGGATGGATGCCGGGATCTATGAAAAGCGGCTGAAGGAACGCCCTTTCAATTTTGCCGATGTAGTGGCGCCCATGCCGCTGGGTTTCAGGCGCATTCAGGAAGGCGACGTGCTGACCATCGGTGACCGCCGCTGGGATGTGCGCATCGGCCACGGTCATGCGCCCGAACACGCAACGCTCTGGTGCCGTGACGAGGCATTGCTGATTTCGGGCGACCAGATCCTGTCGTCGATTTCGCCCAATATCGGCGTCTATGCCACCGAACCCGAGGCCGACCCCCTGGCCGAATGGCTGGAAAGCTGCGAGCGCCTTTCGCAATTTGCGCGCGAGGATCAC
>WFQE01000251.1 GCA_015487165.1 Paracoccaceae bacterium
CTTGTGGCGAGGCAATCACCCCGTCCGCGCCCGCAGCCAGCGCATTGCGTGCGCGTTCGACCACCAGATCGTCAATATTTCCGGGCTTGATCAGCGCGTCGTCCAGATCGCCCCGGTCTAGCGAGGTCAGGATGGTCACCGCCAATATGCGTGTCGGCCGTTTGCCCCGCCCCTTTACCGCGGCCCGCACCACATGCGGGTCGCCATGCACCGTCAGAAAATCCAGATCATACTGCACCAACCCCCGCACAGCCGCCTCGACGGTTGCCCCGATGTCAAACAGTTTCATGTCAAGAAAGACCCGTTTGCCTGCCTGCTTGAGTTCATCGGCCAGGGCCAGCCCCCCACCTGTAAGCATTCCGAGCCCGATCTTGTAGAAACCCACGCGGTCACCCAGCCTTTCGACTAGTTGAAGTGCTTGCAGGGCATCGGGCAGGTCAAGTGCTACGATCAGGCGGTTGTCGGGCTTCTGGGTCATGGTGCGTCCTTTTGCTGGATCGCTGCATCGCCTCGCCATCGGCGCCTGTCAAGAGGCAGGCATATGTTCAGGCATATGTTCAGGAATACAGCCTGCGCATGTCCGGCTGTTCGGTGCAATAGTAGTGCACCCATATATAGGCGTGCTGGAACAGCGCCAGCACCAGCGCATTCCACGAACCGAACAGGAATGCGATGCCCCACAGCCCAAGGAATACGACCCCATACATCCCGTTGGATGTGTATTTGAAGATACCCTGATCTACCAACGGCATCGACAGATAGCTGTCGCGGAAATGATCGCCTCCCAATGCCCGCGGCAGGGTGAAATACTTGATTGTCGAATGCATGCCCCAGATTGCCGGCAGCAAGAGCGCAATGCCCAGGCCGATCTCGGCCCCCCGATAAGGGGTGATCGGAACGGTATCGGCCCAGCCCGTCAGGATCAGGGTGATCGGGCGCGCGGCCAGAAGCGGAAAGAACATCGCCCCCCAGACCTTGAGGTCATTAGGCCCGAAAAAGCGGGTCATGACCTCTTTATACAGTTGCAGCCGAAAAACGGCGGCCACCATGAATTGATGCAACAGTGCCAGAATGATCGAAAGGCGCGCCCATTCGACAGCGTTCAACCCCAGCAAGCTTGGCGTGCCGGGGGCCGATCGCAGCAGACTGCACGCGCCAAGGGCCATAAGGATGGCAATTCCGATATGCTGGATCTGGCCCTCGAAAATGTCGGACAGCCGCGATTTTTCGCGGATGGCGTCAAGTGTCTGCATTGCACATGGCCCTTTTCAAACAAGATTACCACAGATGCGACCGCACGCCTAACCCTGCATCGGGGCGCCGCAAAACAACCTGAAAAATCGTTCACCACAACCCTTGTCATGGGCATTGAACCACCCCATTTCTTTTGAAGAGGCCTGCTGAGGAACGTGCCGTTTCCGGGCGTCAAAGAAGCGGGCGCTTATGAAAAGGAGAATGCCATGAACTTGGAAAAGTTCACTGAACGGTCGCGCGGGTTCATTCAGGCCGCACAGACCATCGCCATGCGCGAAAACCACCAGAGAATTCTGCCCGAGCACCTGCTCAAGGCGCTGATGGATGACGAAGAGGGGCTTTCCTCGAATCTGATTTCCGCCGCCGGGGGTGACCCGCAGCTTGTGCGCGGCGCGGTCGAAACGGCCATCCGCAAGATCCCGCAGGTTTCGGGCGCGGGCGATCAGATATATGTGGACACCCAGACCGCCAAGGTGCTGGACGAAGCCGAAAAGATTGCCAAGAAGGCCGGCGACAGTTTCGTGCCTGTCGAACGCATCCTGACGGCGTTGTGCGTCGTGCGCTCGGCCGCGAAAGAGGCGCTGACGGCGGGCGGTGTTACCGCACAGGCCCTGAACGAGGCGATCAACAATGTCCGCAAGGGGCGCACCGCGGATTCTGCCAATGCCGAAGAAGGCTATGATGCGCTCAAGAAATATGCGCGCGACCTGACCGAGGCCGCCGCCGAGGGCAAGATCGACCCGATCATCGGGCGTGACGACGAGATCCGCCGCACCATGCAGGTGCTTTCGCGCCGGACCAAGAACAACCCGGTTCTGATCGGTGAACCCGGTGTCGGCAAGACCGCCATTGTCGAGGGGCTGGCCCTGCGCATCGTCAATGGCGACGTGCCGGAATCGCTCCAGAACAAGAAGCTGCTGGCGCTGGACATGGGCGCGCTGATTGCGGGTGCGAAATATCGGGGTGAATTCGAGGAACGCCTCAAGGCAGTTCTGTCCGAGGTGACGGCCGCCGCCGGCGAGATCATCCTGTTCATCGACGAGATGCACACCCTTGTGGGCGCCGGCAAGACCGACGGCGCAATGGATGCCAGCAACCTGCTGAAGCCTGCGCTCGCGCGTGGCGAGCTGCACTGCGTCGGCGCGACCACGCTGGACGAATACCGCAAATATATCGAAAAGGACGCGGCCCTTGCCCGGCGGTTCCAGCCGATCATCATCGAGGAACCCACCGTCGAGGACACGATCAGCATTCTGCGCGGTATCAAGGAGAAATACGAACTCCACCACGGGGTGCGGATTTCCGACAGCGCGCTGGTGGCGGCGGCGACGCTTTCGCATCGCTACATCACCGACCGGTTCCTGCCTGACAAGGCCATCGACCTTGTGGACGAAGCCGCCAGTCGGCTGAGGATGGAGGTTGACAGCAAGCCCGAAGAACTGGACGCGCTGGATCGCCAGATCCTGCAGCTGCAGATCGAGGCCGAAGCCCTGCGCAAGGAGGACGACAAGGCCAGCAAGGACCGTCTGGAAAAGCTGGAAAAAGAGTTGTCCGAACTTCAGGAACAGTCGGCCGAGATGACCGCCCGTTGGCAGGCCGAACGTGCCAAGCTGGAAGAAGCGCGCGAACTGAAGGAACAGCTTGACCGCGCCCGCGCCGAGCTGGACCAGGCCAAGCGCGAGGGCAACCTGCAAAAGGCGGGCGAGCTGTCCTATGGCGTGATCCCGGATCTCGAAAAGAAACTGGCCGAGGCCGAGGCGCGTCAGGAAAGCATGATGGTCGAAGAGGCCGTCCGCCCCGAGCAGATCGCCGAGGTCGTCGAACGCTGGACCGGCATCCCGACCAGCAAGATGCTGGAAGGCGAGCGTGAAAAGCTGCTCAAGATGGAAGAAGAGCTGGGCAAGCGAGTCATTGGCCAGGAGGCTGCGGTTCAGGCTGTTTCCAACGCGGTGCGGCGTGCGCGTGCCGGGCTGAACGACCCGAACCGCCCGCTGGGCAGCTTCCTGTTCCTGGGGCCAACCGGCGTCGGCAAGACCGAGCTGACCAAGGCGCTTGCCGAATACCTGTTCGACGACGAACACGCGATGGTGCGCATCGACATGTCCGAGTTCATGGAGAAACACTCGGTCGCGCGCCTGATCGGTGCCCCGCCGGGCTATGTCGGTTATGACGAGGGCGGTGTGCTGACCGAGGCCGTGCGCCGCAGGCCCTATCAGGTGATCCTGTTCGACGAGGTCGAAAAGGCGCACCCGGATGTATTCAACGTGCTGTTGCAGGTTCTCGATGACGGCGTGCTGACCGATGGTCAGGGTCGCACCGTGGACTTCAAGCAGACGCTGATCATCCTGACGTCGAACCTTGGCAGCCAGGCCCTCAGCCAGCTGCCCGAAGGGACCGATGTCGAGCAGGCCAAGGCCGACGTGATGGATGCGGTGCGGGCACATTTCCGCCCCGAATTCCTGAACCGTCTGGACGAGATCGTGATCTTTGATCGCCTCAGCCGCGATGACATGACCGCGATCGTCGATATCCAGCTGGGTCTGCTGGAAAAACGTCTGGCCGTGCGCAAGATCGGGCTGGAGGTCGATGACGCTGCCCGCAAGTGGCTGGCCGATCGTGGCTATGACCCGGTCTATGGTGCTCGTCCGCTGAAACGCGTGATCCAGAAGGAATTGCAGGATCCGCTGGCCGAACTGCTGCTGAGCGGCGAGGTCATGGATGGCGACACCATCAAGGTCACGGCCGACGAAAACGGGCTGGTCGTGAACGGCAAGTCGTTGCACTGACAATGACCTGAGTCATGAAAGCAACAACAGGGCCCCTCAATCAGGGGCCCTGTTCGTTCAAGTATAAACTTTCTTGGTGGAGCGGGGATTCTTGCTATTGTTCTGCTTCCAGTCCGATGCCCCGAAACAAGTGAATGCCAATGTCGCGAAAAATAGATGCCCTTCTTTCCGAATATGGCGAGAGCCATCAGAACCCGACCAATAAGGCAATACATTGGGTTTGCGTACCCACCATTGTCTGGTCGATCGTTGCCATATTGTGGTCACTGCCGGTGCCTGCGCCGATCGATCATGTATCGGGTGTGAACTGGATGACCCTCGTCGTGTTGCTGGTGCTGGTCTATTACATGATCCTGTCACCAACACTGGCAATTGGGTTTCTGGCCCTTTCCTTTGTCTGCGTTGCCCTGATCATGGCGTATGAGGCCCTGTTTTCATTCCCGATCTGGCAGTTCGCGCTGATCCTGTTTGTGGTTGCATGGATCGGGCAGTTTGTCGGACACAAGATAGAGGGCAAGAAACCTTCGTTTTTCAAGGATGTGCAGTTCCTTTTGATCGGCCCCGCGTGGCTCATGCATTTTCTCTATAAGAAAATGCGGATTCCCTACTGATAGTCAGTCAAGCCCCAGCGCATCGCGCACGATGCCGTCAAGGAAGTTCTCGACCTTTTTCATCGGCCCCTCGGGAAAGGTGTCGTGGCCCACAACCGTGACATCGGGCTTGGCTGCGGTTGCATATACAAAGATGCGATAGGGGCAGTAATTGATGTTTTTGGGATCAGCCGCCATCATCTCGCGTGACAGGGTTGCCGAGCAGAAGTTGAAGATCTCGGCCTTTCGATAGATCTTGTTTGCGGCACCGACGTCGGCAGCCGTGCGATCAAGCATCGTGCTGACATGGTTTATGCTGTCAATCTTGAGGCCGCGGCCGATGATCTCGTTTTCCACGGAAAACAGCACGTCCTCGATATCCTCGTGAACCGAATAGGTGACCGGTTCGCCCGCCAGCGCGGGCAGGGCTGCTGCCACCAGCGCCATACATGCCGCCAGAATGAATTTCATGTTGTCCTCCCTCGGGTTCAGCAAACCCGCCCATTGTCTTTTGTGGATCATTGGACTGTGCAAAGCCCCGCAGGTCAAGCATCACATTTATCCGACTGTTACAGTCCACCAACGGGAATGTGAGAGCGCTTGTTTTGATTTGCCGCCGTGCCATCATTAACAACAGACAACCAGACAAGAAAAAAGCGGGGAAGCATGACCTATCGTTTCAAGACGGATCTTACCGAAGCCGATGTTACACCCGAGGCCGATTTCATCAATCGAAGGGCGCTGATGGCCGGTGCCGGTGCATTGATGGCGTCGGGGCTGGCGGGAAGTGCAGCGCAGGCCAGAGGGCGCTATGATGTCGATGCCAAGCCGAACAGCTTCAAGGACATCACCAGCTATAACAATTTCTACGAGTTCGGCACCGGCAAGGGCGACCCGGCCCGGTATGCCGGCAAGCTGACGACCAGGCCCTGGTCGGTCACGATCGATGGCCTGGTGGACAAGCCGGGAGAATATGCGCTTGAGGACATTCTCAGGGGGATGACCATAGAAGAGCGGATCTATCGGTTCCGTTGCGTAGAGGCCTGGTCGATGGTGGTGCCGTGGAACGGGTTTCAGCTGTCGGAACTCTTGAACCGGGTTGGCGTTCAGAGCAGCGCGCGCTTTGTCGCCTTTGAGACGCTTTTCCGCCCCTCCGAGATGCGGGGGCAGAGGCGAGACCTTCTGCAGTGGCCGTATCGCGAGGGGCTGCGCCTGGACGAGGCAATGCATCCGCTGACCCTGATCGCCACCGGGATCTATGGAAAACCCATTCCAAACCAGAACGGCGCGCCCCTTCGTCTTGTCGTGCCGTGGAAGTATGGTTTCAAGTCGATCAAGTCGATCGTCAAGATCACCCTGACCGACCGCATGCCGCCAGCGACCTGGAACATGCAAAACCCGCGCGAATACGGGTTCTATTCCAACGTGAACCCGAATGTGGATCATCCCCGCTGGTCGCAGGCATCTGAAAGGCCCATTGGCGGGGGGCTGTTTTCCCGCCGTCGCCCGACACTCATGTTCAATGGCTATGCCAAAGAGGTTGCGGGCCTCTACAAGGGCATGGACCTGAAAAAGAACTTCTGAGGATGGGTGTCGCCGGCACTGTCAACGCTGCGCTGAAAAAGCTGCCCGCCTGGCCCCTCTATATAGTGGGGGTGATTCCGGCCGCGGTTTATTTCTATTGGGCGGTGACCAACCAGCTTGGTGCCGATCCCTTGCTGGCGCTGGAACGCCGGCTGGGAAGGTGGGGGCTGCAGCTGTTGATGCTGACATTGCTGGTCACCCCGCTTCGCCGTTTTGCCGGAATCAACCTGTTGAAATTCCGCCGCCCGTTCGGGGTTTTGACTTTCGTATATGTCAGCCTGCACCTGATGACATGGCTGGTTCTCGACAAGCAGTTCTTCTGGGGTGAAATCCTGCGCGACATCACGAGGCGCCCCTATATCATTCTCGGGGTTACCGCTTTTGCAATTCTGTTGCCTTTGGCCATGACATCGAACGACTGGTCTGTTCGCCGGCTTGGTGCCGCGGCTTGGCGACGTCTGCATCGACTGTCTTATGTCGCGGTGTTGCTGGGCGCGGCACATTACCTGCTGGTCGTGAAGGCCTGGCCGCTTCAGCCGATTGTCTATGCGATTCTGGCTGTGGCCCTGATTCTGCTCAGGATTCGCTGGAATCGCGTGCGCGGCGCGGTTTTTGCCAAAAGGGAATCGCGAAAATCGGCTTGAGTCGCCGAATCCGGCCAGGGATTCGGCCGATTCAGCGGGGATTCTCATATTCCGGCGGGATTCGAGCCGCCTGCCATGCCGCACCGCAGCGAGGGCGGGAAATCTTGTTTCAAAACAACGCCGATATTTGGTATTTTCGGGTGCCGAACCCCCAAATTTTGCCGGTTGCCGGGGGGATCGGAAAAAAATGAAGGTTTTTTGAAAAAAGGTCTTGCGCGGTCCCCGATCAATCCGTAAATACCCCTTCACCGGCGGGGCGAAACACTCCACGGTAACAAAAACAGAGACAAGTCGAGCGGCGGGCGCGCCAAGGAACACAGGCGCTACCAAGGTTTTTTGTCGCTGAGCTCTTTGAAATTGATGGTATCTGAAGAGATATGTGGGCGGTTTGGTCGTAATCGACGGACAAACTTCTACATATCGACTTCCTAGGACTTCGGTTCGATGATGGAAGGTCAGCTTCACTGTTTGGCGGCTTTCGGTTTCTTCTGAAACCTGAAGCACAACAAACAGATGACTGTACCGGGGTCACACCCGGTACGATGTGCAGAGGTTCGAACGTCAAGGATAAGCTGGTAACAGCTTTTCAACTTGAGAGTTTGATCCTGGCTCAGAACGAACGCTGGCGGCAGGCCTAACACATGCAAGTCGAGCGCTTCACTTCGGTGAGGAGCGGCGGACGGGTTAGTAACGCGTGGGAACGTACCCTTTAGTACGGAATAGCCTCTGGAAACGGAGAGTAATACCGTATACGCC
>WFQE01000252.1 GCA_015487165.1 Paracoccaceae bacterium
CGCCCATTCCCCGACCAGACGCCGACGCGCGTCGCGGGCCGCCTGTTGCAGATTTCCATCCCCCTTCCAGTCGCGCCATTCCACAATGTCATGGGGGACCCCCAGCCGTGCGCAGGCACGTCCGGCAAGCTCGGCCTCGGCGCGAGCCTCGGGGCGCAGCCCGTGATCTACTGTCACGGCTGCAATCGCTACATTCCTGGGGGCCGCCCATTCATGGGCAAGCAGCAGCAGCGCCATTGAATCGCCACCGCCGGACAATGCGATCCCCAGCGCGCGCGGGGGGCGGTCTGCAAGGATACGTTCAAAGCCGACCCAAAGGCGCGGCGCCTCGTTCGCCGTCAACCGCTGCATCCAAGCGCGGCCATGGTCTTTGCCGCCTGGTCGATTTCACCGGTTGCGGCCGGATAGCGGCGGGCCACCTCTTTCAGGGTCAGACAGGCGTCTTCGGTCTGGCCGATCTTGTCGAGGCTGACCCCCAGACGATACAGCGCCTTGGGCGCATATTCACCGTCGGGCGCGCCGCTGAAGCTTTGCAGAAAGGCGCGCGCCGCATCCGGCCATTGACCAAGCTGGGCCAATGCCTCGCCCCGCCAGTATTGCGCCGCAGGCACGAGCGGACCATCCGGATACTTGTCGGGATAGGGCGCAAACAGGTCGGCTGCCTGCTGATATTTTCCGGCGTCATAGGCGGCCTTGGCGGCCTTGAAATCCTCTTCCTCGCCCACCGCAAGATCGGGCTTGTTCGGCGAGGGGTTGTCGGCCACCACCGGCGGCGTATCCACATTGCCGCCCAGCGTTGTCGTCTCGCCCAGTTTCGAGGTATCCCCGCCTTCCAGCTCGACCAACCTGAATTCGAGGTCGCCGATGCGGTTGGTGCCGTCCTTGACGATGCGGTTGATGCGAAATTCAAGCCGCTCGACCTTGTTGGTGATGCGCTGGAGTTCCTGTTCAAGCGCGGAAATCTGTTCAAGCTCGGTCCGGGCCGCGGGCGGGGCGGGCGCGGGGCCGGTTGTCGATAGCTCCTGCTTGAGGCGCTGGATGGTGACATACAGCACGTTCAGTTCCTGCCGGATATCGGCAAGGGTTTCCTTGCGGCTCTGGGCCTGCACGGGCATGGCCGCGGCAAGAACGAGGGAAAGGATCACGAAAAGGCGCATCGGGTTCATCGGTCGGCTTTCGTCCTAGATGGTGCCACGGGTGCGCAGAACCGTTACCGCACGGCGGTTCTGCGACCAGCAGGATTCGGCCGAACAGACCGCAACGGGGCGTTCCTTGCCATAGGTGACGGTCGAAAGGCGGCTTGCCGCAACCCCCTGGCTGACAAGATAGGCCTTTACGGCCGCCGCGCGACGCGCGCCCAGCGCAAGGTTGTATTCGCGGGTGCCACGTTCATCTGTATGGCCCTCGATCACCGCATTGAAGGCAGGATTCTTTGCCAGCCAGTCGGCCTGGGCATCGAGAATGGCCATCGCCGCAGGGGTCAGCGTGCTCTTGTCCACGTCAAAAAACACCCTGTCGCCCACCGTGGCGGCAAAATATTCGGGTGTATCGGGCTTGTAGTTTCCAGCCTGCCCCAGCTGGCTGCCACTGTCCGGAATACCGCCGGTACAGGCCGCCAGAACCAGAGTTGCCACGGCCAAGATCGCTGCCAACCTGAAACGCATGTCCTTGTTCCTTGTTTCTGCCCGTTATCCGGGGCGTTGTCTGCTCTGCCAGTCTTATAACACCTGCGCCATGATTTGGGAATCACGGCCCGTTTACCGAAGCACCCGCGACCAGGACGGGTCAGAGGCGGCCGCCGGGGTGGGCACCTTCTTGAGGTTCCGCCCGCTGATATCGACCGACCATATCGTGGGCGCGGCGCTGGCCCCGCGCCCCTCGCGGAAGAACATCAGAACCCGCCCGTTGGGGGCCCAGGTCGGCCCTTCGTCAAGGAAGGACGAGGTCAGCAGGCGCTCTTCGCTGCCATCGGTGCGCATCACGCCAATATGGAACCGGCCCTTGTTCATCATGGTAAAGGCGATCATGTCACCGCGCGGCGACCAGACCGGAGTTGCATAGCGCCCTGCCCCGAAACTGATGCGCCGTGCCTCGCCGCCATTTGCCGGCATGATATACAGCTGCTGAGAACCCGACCGGTCGCTTTCGAACACGATCTGCCGCCCGTCCGGCGAAAAGCTGGGGGCGGTTTCGATCGACGGGGCCGAGGTCAACCGCGTGCGTCGGCCCGTGGCCAGATCGATACGGTAGATATCGACATTTCCGGCCCTGGACAGTGACAGCAGAACCGACTTGCCATCAGGGGAAAAGCGGGGGGCAAAGCTCATCTCGGGCAGATCATCCACGGCGCGGCGACGCAGGCTGCGCAGATTCATCAGATAGACCCGCGGCATGCCGGTTTCATAAGAGGTGTAAAGAATCGACCGGCCATCAGGCGAAAAGCGCGGCGCCAGCACCAGCGCACGATCATCTGTCAGATAGCGCAGATTGGCGCCGTCGTAATCCATGATGGCCAGGCGCTTGCGGCGCGCATTCTTGGGGCCGGTTTCGGAAACGAACACCACGCGGCTGTCAAAATACCCCTGCTCGCCTGTCAACCGCTTGTAAACGGCATCAGCCACCTTGTGCGCCATGCGCCGCCAGTCCTTGCGCGTGCCCGAAAACCTCAGCCCCTTGCCAAGCTGGCTCTGGGCGAACACGTCGAACAGACGGAATTTGACCTCGAGACGCCCCCCCAGCCCGGCGGAAACCGCGCCGGTGATCAGCGCCTGTGCATTGACGGCCTTCCAGTCGGAAAACTGCACCGGCGCATCGAAATTCGAAATGCCTGAAATCTGCGCCGCGGGCGGAATTTCCCGAAACAGCCCGGTGCCGACCAGATCGGCCACCACCAGTTGGGCAATATCCGTGGCCAGCTGTTTTGCCGAGGCGCTGTCGGCCACGAAATCGGGCACCGCAAAGGTCATCGGCTCGATCACACCTTCGGTAATCTCGATCCGCAGAGGGCCGTTCGCCGCCTGCGTCTGGGCCTGCGCCGCTGTTCCGGCAAGCGCCGACAGCACTGCAAGGACGATCAGTCTGAAAACAAACAGGGGGCTCATCTGTTCCTCATCTTCTCGGGATTGAAGGTAATTTCGATATTACGCCAGCTTTCGTACTTTGCCACAGGAAGTTTGTATCCCTTGACCCCGCAGCGCAGAATTGCGCGCCTTGCGGCATTGAAGGCACTCTGCTGGGCCGATTTCGACCCCTGGGTTGCCGACTTCATCGTGATGCTGCGGGGGCGCGGCTTGCCGTCGGGGCTCATCGACACGGAAACCACCACGGTGATACGCGCCGATTCCGCGCTGGGATTGACGTTCCAGCATTTCTGCATCGCCAGCCGCAGCGCATCCTTTTCGCGCCCCGTCAAGGGCGGCCCCTTGGGGGCAGGCGCGGGTTGTTGTGGTGCCGGCGGCGTCGGCGCGCCAGCCTGTGCTGCGGCCAGCGCGGCTGCGATGTCCTGCGCGGCGGCGCGACGCGCCTTTTCGGCCAGATTGGCAGGGCGTCCACGAGGCCTGCTGCTGCGCAAGGGCGCCGAGGTCTTCTTGCGTTTCTTGGCCTCGGTGACGATCTCGGTCGAGGCCTGGTCCGGCGCGGTTTCAACCTTGGGCTTGGCGGGCGTCGTGGCGTTCTTGTCGGGCCGCGTCGATTTCTGCACCTCGGGCGCCTTTTTGGCATCGGTCGGCGGTTTTGGCGCGGGGGTCGTGTCGATACGCGGCGAAGGGGCCTCGGCCGGCGGCAGCGTGGCCAGCTTGCGCGGCGTGGACAGGCCGGCGCTGTCACGCGGTGCGATCGGCGCCACCGGCATGACCAGGGTCGCCCCCGGATCGGGCACGGTGGGTTGGGGGGCAATTTCCGGCGCGTCGATCTGCACATCGGGGCGCGCATTCTTGCGGATCGCGCCGAGGTCGGGCGCAACGGGCTGATCCTGCGGCGGCGGGGCCTCGGCCTTGGGCATCCTTGGCGGCAGCGTATCCGGCGCAGGCGCAAGCGGGGCCTTGCCGCTATCGGGCTGGGCAAGCGGTGGGGTCACATCGGTCGTCGCATCGGGAAGCTGGCTTTGCAGCGCGTCGAAAGCGGCCTTTGATATGATCGAAACCTCGGTCACCTGCATCTCGGGCGGTTTGGCGTTGTCATTCAGTGCCGCGCCAAGAATTACCCAGCCGATCAGCGCCAGATGCGCGATACCCGATATGTAGATCCCGGTTCGCACCCCACGCGCCTAGTTGTCCTGCCCGTCCAGTTTCGGGCCCCCGGTATCGGTGACCAGTCCGATATCTCGGAATCCTCCGGCATTGAGTGCGCCCATCACCTGCATGACAAGCGCATAGGGCACGGAACCATCGGCGCGCAAAAAGATCTTGTCATTGCGCCGCTCGGCCGCGATTGCCCGCAATTTCGGGATCAGCTGTTCGCGGTTGATCGGGGTCTTTTGCAAAATCAGCTGCCCGTCGGCCGAAATGGTCAGCGTCAGGGGCTGTTCTTCCTCGCTGGGCAGGGGTGTTGCCGCGGTCTTGGGCAGTTTCACCGGCACACCGACCGTCAGCATCGGCGCCGCCACCATGAAGATGATCAGCAACACCAGCATCACATCGACCATGGGGGTGACGTTGATTTCGGCTATGGGGCGCAGGCGCTGGCTCTTGCGGCCCCCGCGGCTGCTGCGGCCGCCCCTGCCCTGTCTGCTTGCTGTTCCGCCCGCCATCGCTCAGCTATCCAGTTGGCGCGACAGGATGGTCGAAAACTCGTCTGCAAAGCTTTCCAGATCCGAGGTCATCCTGTCGGCATCCGCCGACAGCTTGTTGTAGAAGATCACTGCCGGGATGGCCGCAAGCAGGCCAAGCGCCGTGGCAACCAGCGCCTCGGCAATGCCGGGGGCCACGACCGCAAGGTTGGTGCTTTGCTGCATGGCGATTTCCTGAAACGCGTTCTTGATGCCCCAGACCGTGCCGAACAACCCGACAAAGGGCGCGGTCGAGCCCACGGTCGCCAGAAAGTTCAGCCCCTGTGTCAGCTTGTCGGTTTCGCGTGTGATGGCGACATCCATCGACCGGTCGATCCGCGCCTGCGTTCCGGCAATCAGCATCCCGTCGGATCGGTAGGATTCGGTCCACTCGTCCATGCCGGCCTTGAAAACCGTGGCCTTTGCGCCGCGCGGCTTGTCACCGATTTCCTTGTACAACAGATCCAGCGGCTCGCCCGACCAGAATGCCTTGTCGAACCTCGCGGACTGGCGTCGCGCGCGGCGGAAATTGATGAATTTCTGAATGATGATCGCCCATGACCAGAAGGACGCGAATATCAGTGCAAACATCACCAGCTTGACGAGGAATGTTGCCCGCATGAACAATGCGAGGATCGAAAAATCTACTGTTTCCATCAGCCTGCTCTTTCAGTCACCGGGGCAGTTGATGCCCTTTTTGCACAAGAGACTAGCAATTCGCCACCTCTCTTGCCACCCGATCAATCGCTAGTTACCGGCCGGCACGCATAATTGAGCCAGTTTTCGGCGAATATCCGCTGGAAAACGTACAGGCCGGCCGGATTCCGCAAGGCAGACCAGGGTGACAACGGCCTGCACAAGCAGCCGATCCCCGCAATGGATGTCTTGCGCAAGTATCACCCGCGCCCCCGAAACCGCCCTTACGCGGGTTTCGATACGCAACAGATCATCAAAGCGCGCCGGAACAAGATAGTCGATCTCGACCCGGCGCACCGCGAACACGACACCCTGTTCCGCCTTGACGCGATTCTGATCGACACCCAGCGTGCGAATGAATTCGGTGCGCGCACGCTCGATGAATTTCAGATAGTTGGCGTAATAGACGATACCGGCAAGGTCGGTATCCTCGTAATAGACGCGGCAGGTGAATTCATGCTTCATCTTTGCCTGTTTCTTGCTGTTCGTCGCTTTCGGCCTCGAGGTTCTCGACCAATATGCGCGCGCGTGCAGCCAGCCGCATGGCGTGGGACGGATCCGTTGCCGAGGGCGGCATGGCCGGGTCATAGGCCGCCCGGATCAGCGCGGCATATTCCGGCTTGACGATGCACATGCCGTTTTCGGGCACGATGGCGATGGGGCTGTCATCATCAAAGGCGTTGTCGCCCCACAGCAGGATGCACTGGGTCATCTGGGCTACACCGACGGTCTGGATGGTGGCATTGGCCATGTGTTCGTCATAACGCAGCAACACGATGCAGACACGGATCGCGCCCTTGTCGTCAAAGGAAAAGGTCCGGTACTGGTTGGCCCCAGTGCGCTTGAGCGAGGATTTCAGGATATCGAAATCGGGCAGCAGCTGGCCCAGATTGGGCACCATGTCCAGCTCGTCCCAGTCGGTGCAGAAAAACACCATCAGGTTGGCGCCAAGCTCGGGGTCGGTTTCGGCGAACTCGGCGCCCGAGATATTGACCACCGACCGCATGGCGTCCTTGAGGTGGTCAAGCGTGTCGTCATCGACCCCAAAGACGACCGGCGCGATCGGCCGACCCCAGCGGGAAAAGCGATAGCCACCCTCGCGCGCGGTAAAAAGTTTCTCGACGCGTTCGGGGGTCAGGATGTCTTCGTTCAACTGTCTAGTCTCCAAACAGGTCGGCCTCGTCCGCCTTTCGCGGAGGGTTCAGGCCGAGATGGCGCCACGCACGGGCCGCCAGCATGCGCCCCCTGGGCGTGCGCTGAATCAACCCCTGTTGCAGCAGGAAGGGTTCGATCACCTCTTCTACAGCATCGCGGGATTCCGACAATGCGGCAGATATGGTCTCGACCCCGACCGGGCCGCCCCCGTAATGTTCGGCCAGAAGGCGCAGATAGCGCCGGTCGGCACTGTCCAGACCAAGGTGATCCACCCCCAGACGGGTCAGCGCGCCATCGGCCACCGCGCGCGTGACCCTGCCGTCGCCATCGACCACGGCGAAATCGACAACCCGGCGCAGCAGACGCCCGGCAACCCTGGGCGTACCACGGGCGCGGCGCGCAATTTCGCGCGCGCCGCCCTCATCGGCCGGCACGCCCAGCAGGCGGGCGCCGCGGGTGACGATTTCAAGCAACTCGTCCTCGGTATAGAATTCCAGCCGCGTCGGGATGCCAAAGCGGTCGCGCAGCGGTGTCGTCAGCAAGCCCAGCCGCGTCGTCGCCCCGACTAGGGTAAAGGGTTGCAGGTCGATGCGCACGGTGCGCGCGGCCGGGCCTTCGCCGATCACCAGATCCAGTTCGAAATCTTCCAGCGCGGGGTAAAGCACCTCTTCCACCGCCGGGTTCAGACGGTGGATTTCATCGATGAACAGCACGTCGCGCGCATCCAGATTGGTCAGGATCGCGGCCAGATCGCCGGCACGCGCCAGCACCGGGCCGCTGGTCATGCGGAAATTCACCCCCAGCTCGCGCGCGATGATCTGGGCCAGCGTCGTCTTGCCCAGCCCCGGCGGGCCGTAAAACAGCGTGTGGTCCATGGCCTGCCCGCGCGTGCGCGCACTTTCGATGAAAACGCGCAGATTGGCGCGCGCCTCTGCCTGGCCGATGAATTCGTCCAGACTTTGCGGGCGCAAGGCGCGGTCGGCATCATCGGGGCGGGGTTCGGGGCGCAGGGTCGGGTCGGGTTGGGTCATGTCGCTGTCGTTCATGGCTTACCCCTTTGGCGCCAGCAGGCGCAGGCATTGGCGGATCAGTTCGGGCGCATCCGCGGCCACGTGGCCGGCGCTGACCTCGGCAATGGCGGTGGCGGCTTCGCCCTGACCATAGCCCAGATTGACCAGCGCCGACAGCGCATCAGCCCGCGCCGCGGCCCCGGCGGCGGCATCGTCCGGGGCCTGTTCGGGCACCGGCGTGGGCGCGGGGGCGTCAAATGACGGCTCGATCACCGCGGCCTCGTCAGCGCGCGCGCGCGCAGCGCCCGCCGCCCCCAGCGCCATGATCGCGGGGGCCTTGTCCTTGAGCTCGACAATGATGCGCTGCGCCAGTTTCGGCCCGACACCGGGCGCGGCCTTGATCGCCGGCGCATCGCCCAGCGACAACGCGCGCGCAAGCCCCTCGACCCCCAGCGTACCACTGATATTCAGCGCAACCCTGGCCCCGACCCCCTGCACACTGGTCAGCAGGCGGTGCCATTCGCGTTCGGCCAATGTCGGAAAGCCGAACAGCTGCATCAGATCCTCGCGCACGACCAGCTCGGTATATAGCGACACCATGCCGCCAGGCGCGGGCATGGACGCGAGCGTTGGCCCGGCGCAGAACACCAGATAGCCGACGCCCTGAACATCGATCAGAACGTGATCTTCGGCCTTGTAATCCAGCCGGCCCGTCAGTTTGCCGATCATGCCGACCCTCCTTCGGCGCGCGCCAGCGCCGCATCAAGGCGCCCGGCAAACTGCGCGTGATGGGCATGGCACAGCGCAATCGCCAGCGCATCGGCCGCATCCGCCCCGGCGATATGGGCGCCCGGC
>WFQE01000253.1 GCA_015487165.1 Paracoccaceae bacterium
GATCAGCGCATCGACGGCATGACCCTGCCCATGCCCGGCGACCACAATGTGCTGAACGCGCTGGCGGCGATTTCTGTCGCCCGCCATCTGGGCATGAAGCGCGCCGAGATCCGTGCAGCCCTTGCCGCATTCGGCGGCGTCAACCGTCGCTTTACCCGCGTGGGCGAGGTGAACGGTGTCACCATCATCGACGATTACGGCCACCATCCGGTGGAAATTGCCGCCGTGCTGCGGGCCGCGCGGCAGGCCACAAGCGGGCGCGTGATTGCCGTGCATCAGCCGCATCGCTACAGCCGCCTGTCCTCGCTGTTCGAGGATTTCTGCACCTGTTTCAACGACGCCGATGTGGTGGCGATCTCCGAGGTCTATGCCGCGGGCGAAGACCCCATAGAGGGCGCCAGCCGCGACGATCTGGTGGCCGGGCTGATTGCCCACGGCCACCGCAACGCCAGTGCGCTGTTGCAGGAAAGCGACCTTGCCGATCTGGTGAAACGCGAGGCACGCCCCGGTGACATGGTGGTCTGTCTGGGCGCCGGCACGATCAGCGCATGGGCCAACGCGCTGCCCGAGGCATTGAACTCATGGCGCAGCTGAGCCCCTCTTTGCTGGCGGCCATCGGCTGGGTGATCGTGATTTCGGTCATCGGCATGTTGCCGCGCCGTTTTCACCCCTGGCTGGGCCTGCCCATGCTGGTGGCTCTGATCCCGCTGTTGGTATGGATCGGCTATGATGCGGGTATCTGGTGGGTGGTCGGGCTGCTGGCCGGGGCGATGTCGATCTTTCGCTATCCGCTGCGATATTTCCTGCGTTTCCTGCTGTCGCGTTTGAGGGGGCATCGTGGTGATGCCGGGTGAGATGAGTATTTGTGCAAAGAAGAAGCAGCGGGGCGCGCCATGAGCTGGACCCTGCCATTGCCCGAGGTCGAAGGGCAGATCAGCCTCGACCGCCCGCTGGCCGACCTCACCTGGCTGCGCGTCGGCGGGCCGGCGGATCTGCTGTTTCAGCCCGCCCATATGGCCGATATCGGCGTTTTCATGCGTGCGCTGCCCGAAGGCGTGCCGGTGTTTCCCATCGGCGTGGGGTCGAACCTGATCGTGCGCGATGGCGGGATCCGTGGCGCCGTGGTGCGGCTGGGGCGCGGGTTCAACGGCTTCGAGGTGATGGCCAACGGGAACCTGCGCGTGGGGGCCGCGGCGCTGGATGCCCATGTTGCGCGCAAGGCGGCCGCCGCCGGGTATGATCTGGCGTTTTTGCGCACCATTCCCGGTGCCATAGGCGGGGCGATCCGCATGAATGCGGGCTGCTATGGCCACTATCTGGCCGATGTCTTTGTCAGCGCAACCGGCGTGACGCGTGCGGGCAAGGTGGTGACGCTGCGCCCCCATGACATGGAATTTGCCTATCGCCACACTGCCTTGCCCGATGATCTGGTGATCACCCAGGCCGTGCTGGCGCCACCGCGTGCTGATCCGCAAAAGATCGAGGACAAGATGGCCGAGGCGCTGGAAAAGCGCGCCGCCACCCAGCCGGTCAGGGAACGCAGCGCAGGTTCGACATTTCGCAACCCTGCCGGGTTTTCCTCGACCGGACGCGCCGATGATGTGCATGATCTCAAGGCCTGGAAGGTGATCGACGATGCCGGCCTGCGTGGCGCGCGCCTGGGCGGGGCGCAAATGTCGGAAAAACATCCGAATTTTCTGATCAATACGGGTAGCGCCACCGCCGCCGATCTGGAAGATCTGGGCGAGATGGTGCGAAAAAAGGTTTTTCAAGCCAGTGGAATTTCGCTAGAGTGGGAAATCATGCGGATCGGTGAACGATTGCGCGAAAAAGAATAACGAAAAGGCCCGGAGACACGGGTCGAAAAATTGATGATCGAGGTGGGAATGTCGGGCAGTGACTCCCCCCGTATCGCGGTCCTCAAGGGCGGCCCTTCGGCCGAGCGCGAGGTTTCGCTGGTGACAGGGCGCGAATGTGCCCGTGCCTTGCGGGAAGAAGGATTCGACGTGGTCGAGCTGGACGCAGGTCCGGATC
Organism: Paracoccaceae bacterium; assembly: GCA_015487165.1. Lineage (GTDB taxonomy): Bacteria > Pseudomonadota > Alphaproteobacteria > Rhodobacterales > Rhodobacteraceae > UBA5972. The sequence continues at coordinate 2,035 of WFQE01000253.1, forward strand.
TGGCCGCGCTTCTGCGCGCGCAGCGGGTGGATGTGGCCTTCAACGCCCTGCATGGGCGCTGGGGCGAGGATGGTTGCGTGCAGGGCCTGCTGGAATGGCTGCGTATCCCCTATACCCATTCGGGCGTGCTGGCCTCGGCGCTGGCCATGGACAAGGAACGCGCCAAGGCCACCTATCGCATGGCTGGCCTGCCGGTCGTGCCCAGCCTTCTGACCTCGGCCGAGGTCGCGCGGCGCGAACACCCCATGCCCGCCCCCTATGTGGTCAAGCCCCATAACGAGGGATCGTCCGTCGGCGTCTATATCGTGCAGGATTGCGCGAACGGCCCGGCGCAGCTGTCGGACGACATGCCCGAGATCGTCATGGTCGAGGAATTCATCCCCGGCCGCGAGTTGACGGTCACCGTGATGGGCGACCGCGCCCTGTGCGTGACCGACATCATCACCGATGGCTGGTATGATTTCGATGCCAAGTATCGCCCCGGCGGGTCGCGTCACGAGGTGCCCGCAGATATCCCCGATGAAATCACCGAGGCCTGCCTTGATTATGCCCTGCGTGCCCACCGGGCGCTGGGCTGTCGGGGCCTCAGTCGCACCGATTTTCGCTGGGACGAAAGCCGCGGCCTTGACGGGCTGTTCCTGCTGGAAACCAACACCCAGCCGGGGATGACGCCGACGTCGCTTTCGCCGGAACAGGCCGCACATTGCGGCATTTCCTTTGGCGCGCTGTGCCGCTGGCTGGTGGAGGACGCTTCATGCAATCGGTAGGGCGCAATCGCTTTGATCGTCTGTTGCGCGATCCGGCGCCCAGCCGGCTGACCTATCGCCTGCAACGGTTGTGGCTGACGCCGACCTTTCGCTTTGGTCTGCGCTTTGGCTTGCCGGTTCTGCTGCTGGCCGGCGCGATCGGGTGGTATCTTTCCGATACGGCGCGTGTCGAGGCGCTGCGGCTGAGCTTTGTCGAGCTGCGCGACCAGATCGAGCACAGGCCCGAATTCATGGTCAAGCTGATGCGCATCGATAATGTTTCGGACGAGGTGGCCGAGGACATCCGCGAGGTGACCTCGATCGACTTTCCGGTCAGCTCTTTCGATCTTGACCTGAAGGAAATGCGCAAGCGGATCGAAGGGCTGGATGCGGTGGCCCGCGCCGAGCTGGTGATCCGCCCCGGCGGCATTCTTGACGTGACGGTGGTCGAACGCAAGCCGGCGATCGTCTGGCGCAGCCGTGATTCCCTGGAATTGCTGGATGCATCCGGCCACAGGGTTTCCTCGCTGGATTCGCGGCTTGCGCGCTCGGACCTGTATCTGATCGCGGGCGAGGGGGCGGATCGCGCCGTGCCCGAGGCAATGGCCATCTTCCGTGCAGCCAAACCAATCGTCGGCCGGATCCGGGGCCTGCTGCGGATTGGCGAGCGGCGCTGGGATGTGATCCTGGATCGCGGCCAGAAGATCATGCTGCCTGAAAAGGGCGCGGTAGAAGCGTTGCAGCAGGTTCTGGTCATGGACGAGAATTCCAGATTGCTGTCGCGCGACGTATCGGTGGTGGATGTCAGAAACCCCGCCCGCCCCACGCTGAGGCTGGTGGGCGATGCCCTGAAGAACCTGGAAAAAATCATTCGAACCCCCCTTGAGGACAAGACCTGATGACAGATCTGTTTGAAAATCAGAGAGCCATGCGTCGGCACCGTCAGGCGGCCTTGCAGAGAGGTGTCGTTGCGATTCTGGATGTGGGCACATCCAAGATTGCCTGTTTCGTCCTGCGTTTTGACGGGGTGGCGAATGCGCCACCGGGCGAAGAGATCGGCTGTATGGCCGGGCAATCGCGGTTTCGGGTTGCCGGTGTGGCCACGACGCGCTCGCGCGGGGTGCGCTTTGGCGAGATCGACCGCATGGAGGAAACAGAGCGCGCCATACGCACGGCAGTTCAGGCGGCGCAAAAGATGGCCGGGCTGCGTGTCGATCATGTGATTGCGTGTTTTTCCGGCGCGCGGCCCCGTTCCTATGGGCTGAGCGGCAGCGCGCGCCTTGAAGGCGAAGCCGTCACCGAACAGGATATCGCACGGGTTCTGGCTGCCTGCGACGTGCCTGACTACGGTGAGGGCCGGCATGTGATCCACGCGTTGCCTGTGAATTTCACTCTGGATCATCGGTCGGGGCTTTCCGATCCGCGCGGCCAGACGGGCAAGACGTTGTCGGTGGACATGCACATGCTGACGATCGATGTGCCGGCGGTCGAAAACCTGTTGCATTGCATCCAGCGATGCGACCTTGAACTGGCGGGCGTGGTTTCGTCGGCCTATGTGGCCGGGCTGTCGGCGCTGGTCGAGGATGAACAGGAACTGGGCGCGGCCTGCATCGACTTGGGGGCGGGAACCACCAGCGTTTCGATCTTCATGCGCAAGCATCTGATCTATGCGGATTCGATCCGCATGGGGGGCGCGCATATTACCTCGGATATCGCGCTGGGCCTGCAGGTCTCTCAGGAAATGGCCGAACGCATCAAGGCCCTCTATGGCGGGATCGAGGCCACCAGCATGGATGACCGCCACATGATAGACATTGGCGGTGACACCGGCGACTGGGAACATGATCGCAGGCAGGTCAGCCGGTCCGAGCTGATAGGGATCATGCGCCCGCGCGTCGAAGAGATCCTGGAAGAGGTCCGCGCCAGCCTGGATGCCGCCGGGTTCGAGCATCTGCCCAGCCAGCGCATCGTGTTGACCGGGGGCAGTTCGGAAATCCCGGGGCTGGATCAGCTTGCCGCGCGTATCCTTGGGGGACGGGTGCGCATGGGGCGGCCGCTGCGTGTGCAGGGCCTGCCGCAGCTGGCAACCGGGCCGGGCTTTTCCGCCGCGGTAGGGCTGTGCCTCAACGCGGTCTGCCCGCAGGACGAATGCTGGGATTTCGAAAGCCCCGCCGATCGCCATGGCGGCCGCACCCTGCGTCGCGCGATCAAGTGGTTTCGGGAAAACTGGTAGGGCAAGCCCCGGCAGGGGGTGCCTAAAGGCCGCATGAATGGGGCCGATAGGCAGAAATACGCCACAATATGTGCGTTAACCCCATATATTGTGGCGAAAATGTCAATTTTTTCGTGACCGACGCGGGTTGCTCGGTTACGATATGGAATCAGCAGGTAACACTGGTCGGAAAGATCAGGAACAAGGCAAGCAGGCGGAAAGTATCATGACACTCAATCTCAGGATGCCCGACCAACAGGATCTGAGGCCTCGGATCACCGTGTTTGGCGTCGGTGGCGCTGGCGGCAATGCGGTCAACAACATGATCGACAAGCATCTCGAAGGGGCCGATTTCGTGGTGGCCAACACCGACGCGCAGGCGCTCTCGCAGACCAAGGCCCCCAACAAGATCCAGATGGGGGTGAAGGTGACCGAAGGTCTTGGCGCAGGCGCCAAGCCCGAGATCGGCGCGGCAGCCGCCGAGGAAAGCATCGAAGAGATCGTCGATCATCTGGCCGGCTCGCATATGTGCTTTATCACCGCCGGAATGGGCGGCGGCACCGGCACCGGCGCGGCGCCGATCATCGCACAGGCCGCGCGTGAGCTGGGCGTGCTGACCGTCGGCGTGGTGACCAAGCCGTTCCAGTTCGAGGGCTCCAAGCGCATGCGCCAGGCCGAAGAGGGGGTCGAGGCCCTTCAGAAGGTCGTGGACACGCTGATCATCATTCCCAACCAGAACCTGTTTCGCATTGCCAACGAAAAGACCACCTTCACCGAGGCCTTCTCCATGGCCGACGATGTTCTGTATCAGGGCGTCAAGGGCGTGACCGATCTGATGGTGCGCCCCGGTCTGATCAATCTCGACTTTGCCGATGTGCGGGCCGTGATGGACGAAATGGGCAAGGCCATGATGGGCACCGGCGAGGCCAGTGGCGAGGAACGCGCCATCCAGGCCGCCGAAAAGGCCATCGCCAACCCGCTGCTGGACGAAATCAGCCTGCGCGGCGCACGCGGCGTGCTGATCAACATTACCGGCGGCAACGACCTGACCCTGTTCGAACTGGACGAAGCCGCAAACCGCATTCGCGAAGAGGTGGACGCCGAGGCCAATATCATCGTGGGCTCGACGCTTGATACCGAAATGGAAGGGGTGATGCGTGTCTCGGTCGTTGCGACCGGCATTGATGCCTCGGAAATGGCGCAGCCTGCCCCGGCCCCGCGCCGCAAGATGGCCGAACCTCTGGCCCCGCCGGTCGCGGTCGAGATCCCGCCCGCCGAAGTAGCCTATGAGGACGAGGCCGAAGCCCAGCCCAGCCTGCTGGATGAAATGGAGGCCGGCAGCACGCAGGATGACGCCTTTGATCGCGGCATGACCTTGTTCGACGCGCCCGAAGCAGCACCTGAACCCATGCCGGAATATGGCGCGGATGATGATCTGCCGCCGCCCGTCTATACCCCTGAAACCCCGGCGCAGCCTGCCGCGCAGGTCGAAGTTGCGGAAGTCGAACCCGATGTCGGCAGCTTTGTCGCCCCCCGCCCAAGCGAGCCTGGTCGCCCCTCTCCCGAGGCGATGGCGCGCCTGCGGGCCGCGGTGAACAAGCAGCCCAAGGCACCGGAACAGCCGTCGCAGTCGACAAAACCGATCAAATCGGCCCGGTTCGGCATCAACAGCCTGATCAGCCGGATGACCGGTCATGGAGCCGAGGCCGAAGCGCAGCAGCCGCAGCCCGGCCTGGCGCCAGCGCCGGTCGAAGAGGCCCAGGAAAATATCGACCCGGATCAGGAACGCCTTGATATTCCTGCATTTTTGCGACGTCAGGCCAACTGACCCACAAGAATTCAGTCATCTTTTCGACCCTTCTCGCGCCAAAGTGATTCGGCGCGAGATTTCTTTTGGGAATGTTTGGCAAGGGGTTGGAAACAAACTGTTTCCAATCTGATCGGCGGAAATCCGCAGATGGTTAATGGGCTGTGTTGCAAACCGTCACAAAGATTGAGTTGAGGTTAACAAAGTCTTTCACTAGGACGGTTCCGACTTTGGGACAATTCTGCGCTGTCCGATATTCGCATCATGAAACAACGGGTTCTTGCCCGGGCGCAATCGGCAGCATGTAGAGACGGGGGCAACAGGGGACAACGGTGCAGACAACGATCAAGAACAAGGTTCAACTGGTCGGCACCGGCCTGCATACCGGTCGCCCGGTGCGCATGACCATCGAACCCGCCTCTGCCGAATATGGCATCTGGTTCCGCCGGACAGACCTGGCTGATCGCGACAACATGATCGCGGCGCGCTATGACAGCGTGTCGGATACCCGCCTGTGCACCGTCATTTCCAACGAGGCCGGCGCCTCGGTTTCCACGGTCGAGCATCTGATGGCGGCCCTTGCCGGTTGCGGTATCCACAACGCCCTGATCAGTGTTGACGGCCCCGAAGTGCCGATCATGGATGGCAGTTCCGACCGTTTCGTGCGCGAAATCCTGAGCGTGGGCGTGCAGCGGCTGGACGCGCCCGTGCGTGTCATCAAGATCTTGCGCGAGGTTTCGCTTGAATTCGACGGCATCAAGGTGGCCATCGCGCCCCATGACGGTCTTGAGATCGATTTCAGCATCGATTTCCCCGACCCGGCAATTGGCCGGCAGAGCAAGCGCCTTGACATGGCCAATGGCGCCTTTGTCCGCGAGCTGTGCGACAGCCGCACCTTCTGCCGCAAGGCGGATGTGGACTGGATGCTTTCGCAGGGGCTGGGCCTTGGCGGCAATCTGGGCAATGCCATCGTGGTTGACGGTGAAAAGGTGCTCAACCCCGACGGGCTGCGCCACCAGGACGAATATGTGCGCCACAAGATGCTGGATGCGCTGGGCGATCTGGCCCTTGCGGGCGCGCCGCTGATGGGGCGGTTCATCGGCCACAAGGCAGGCCACGCGGCAACCAACAGGCTGCTGCGCAAGCTTTTCGCCACCCCCCTGGCCTATGAGATGGTCACCTGCGACGAAGAAACCGCGTTGCGCCTTCCTGGCGTCGGGGTTGACCTGTCCGACCTGACCAGAGTTGCCTGAGCGCATCACCACGCAAAGATTCCGACCTTCCATTTTCGTGGCAAAAGCGTTTTCCCTCTTGGCATTCTATGCTAGGTGACACCACAATGCGCCGTGCGGAATCTGCCGCTTGTGGCAATATTGGAAAGAGACGGAAATGACCTCTGGCAGGATACGGGCAAGTTCTTGGATTTTGTTGCTCTGCACTGTTGTGCTTGTGGGCTGCACCCAGAAGCCCAAGGAAATCCCGCTTGAGGCGCGCCCCCCCGAACAGATCTTCAAGATGGCCGAGGCCAAGCTGACCGCGAAGAAGGGCGCCGAGGAAGCCGCCAAGCTGTTTGGCGAGGTCGAGCGCCTGTATCCCTATTCGGAATGGGCCAAGCGATCGATCGTGATGTCCGCTTACGCCTTTCACAAGGCCAAGAAATACGAAAAGGCCCGCGCCGCCGCACAGCGTTACCTCGATTTCTATCCGGCAGATCAGGATGCGGCCTATGCGCAATATCTGATTGCGCTGACCTATTACGACCAGATCGATCAGGTCGGGCGCGACCAGGGCAATACCTTCCGCGCGCTTCAGGCCCTGCGCGTGGTGATCGAACGCTATCCCGACAGCGATTATGCGCGCTCGGCCAAGCTCAAATTCGACCTGGCCATCGACCATCTGGCGGCCAAGGAAATGGAAGTCGGGCGTTACTATCTGAAACGCGGGCATTATCTGGCCGCGATCAACCGCTTCCGCGTGGTGGTCGAGGACTATCAGACAACCACGCAGACGCCCGAGGCCCTGTATCGTCTGGTCGAGGCCTATCTTTCGCTTGGCCTTGAAAAAGAGGCCCAGACTGCCGCCGCGATCCTGGGATACAATTTCAAGGGCACGAGCTGGTACAAGGATGCCTATGATCTGCTCAAGGGCAGGGGGCTTGAACCCAAGGGCCTGCTCAAGGGCAAGGGGTGGCTGGCAAAGGTCTGGCGCCAGGTCGTCAAGGGCGAGTGGCTCTGATCCGAACCGTGCGGGCAGGGCAAGCGGGGGCAGGGTGAATGCTGCGCGGGCTATCCATCCGTGACATGTTGCTGATTGAAAGGCTGGAGCTGGAGTTCCAGCCCGGCCTCAACGTGCTGACCGGCGAAACCGGCGCGGGCAAATCGATTCTGCTTGATTCCCTGGGCTTTGTCCTTGGCTGGCGTGGGCGCGGCGATGTGGTGCGCGAAGGTGCCGACCGCGCCGAGGTCGAGGCCGTGTTCGAACTGCCCGAGGGCCATCCCGCGCGCAAGGTTCTGGTTGACGCGGGTCTGCCCGAAGAGGCCGAACTTGTCCTGCGCCGCAGCGCCGCCCGCGACGGGCGCAAGCAGGCCTGGGTCAATGACCGGCGCTGTGCGGCGCAGACGCTAAAATCGCTTTCCGAATGTCTGGTGGAAATCCACGGGCAACATGATGATCGCGGGCTGCTGAACCCGCGCGGGCATCGGGCATTGCTGGATGAATATGCGGGGGCTTCCCGTCTGCTGGCCGATACGCGGTCTGCCTGGCAGGGCCTGAAACAGGCGCGCACGCGGCTGGCCGAAGCACGGACCCATCTGGAAAATGTTGCGCGCGACCGGGAATATCTGGAATTCGCGGTGGATGAGCTGGACAAGCTGGCCCCCGAGGCGGGCGAAGATGACGCGCTGGATGCACGCAGGCGGCTGATGCAGGCCGCGGCAAGGATTCGGGTCGATATCGCAAAGGCCGCACAGGTCATGGGTCGCGAGGGGGCCGAGGGGGCGCTGGTCGATGCGGCGCGCTGGCTGGGCGCGGTCGAGGATCGGGCTGAGGGCCGTCTTGCGGAACCGCTTGCCGCCCTCTCGCGCGCGCTGGAAGAACTTGATACCGCGCAGCGCGGTGTTGCCGACTGCCTTGAGGCGCTCGATTTCAACCCGGTCGAGCTGGAACAGGTCGAGGAACGCCTTTTCGCCATTCGCGCGCTTGCCCGCAAGCATGGTGTGCAGCCCGACGATCTGCCGGCGCTGCATGGCGATTTGCGTGCCCGTCTGAGTGAAATCGACGAAGGCGCCGGCCGGATTGCCGAACTTGAACAGATGGTCGAGGCCGCGCAGAAGAAATATGAACAAGCGGCCCGCAAGCTGTCGGACAAGCGGCGCAAGGCGGCGGCGCGTCTGGACAAGGCGATGAAGGCCGAGCTGGCCCCCCTGAAGATGGAGCGCGCCACCTTTCGGACCGAGCTTTCCGCGGCCGACCCCGGCCCCGATGGACATGACGCGGTGCAGTTCACGGTTGCCACAAACCCCGGCGCGCCGGCCGGCCCGCTGGACAAGATCGCCTCGGGTGGCGAGCTGTCGCGCTTTCTGCTGGCCTTGCGGGTCTGTCTGTCTGGTGGCGACGAGGGGCTGACCATGATCTTTGACGAAATTGACCGGGGTGTCGGCGGGGCAACGGCCGATGCGGTGGGCCGCCGTCTGGCGGCGCTTGCACAGGGTGGGCAGGTGCTGGTGGTGACGCATTCGCCGCAGGTCGCAGCGCGCGCCGCGCATCACTGGCGGGTGGTCAAGACCGTCAAGGGGGGCAAGACGTTGTCGGATGTTCACCCCGTCACCGATGACGCCCGTATCGATGAAATTGCCCGCATGCTGGCCGGTGAGAACCTTACCGACGAGGCCCGCGCCGCCGCCCGCGCCCTGTTGCGGGGGTGATCTGCCCCGCTTGTGTCGCGGCGGCGGCGGGGATTATCTCTTGCCTCGACCGGCGGGCTGGGGCAAAACGGGCGGCAATCACGGCTTGGGTCAAGAAATGGAGACAGCAGAATGTCGATAGCGACGACGAAACCGGTTCTGGTCGATGCGCTGGGTGCGCGCGATGGGGTGTCCCTTCGGGTAAAACAGGTGGCCCTGGTGCTGCTGGGAATTCTGGCGCTGGCCATTGCCGCCAAGATCAAGGTGCCGCTGTGGCCCTCGCCCGTTCCGATCACGCTGGGCACGTTCGCGGTGCTGACCATCGGTGCCGCCTATGGCCCGCGTCTGGGGCTTGCCACGATCATGGGCTACATGCTGATCGGGGCGCTGGGCTTTGACGTGTTTGCGAATTCGACTGCCGACAAGGCCGGCCTGACATATATGCTGGGCGGCACCGGCGGCTATCTGGTCGGTTTCGTTCTGGCCACGCTGGCGCTGGGCCAGTTCGCGCGCATGGGCTGGGATCGCAACCCCGTCAAGATGGCGCTGGCGCTGCTGATCGGCAATGCGCTGATCTATGTGCCCGGCATCCTTTGGCTGGCGCATCTCTATAGCTGGGACAAGCCGATCCTTGAATGGGGTCTCTATCCCTTCCTGATCGGTGACGCCATCAAGCTGGCGCTGGCGGCGCTGCTGCTGCCGGGGATCTGGAAGCTGGTCGGCCGCGCGCGCGGCTAGGCGGTTGTCAGGCTGAAATTCAAAGGGCGCGGCCAGCGATGGCGGCGCCCTTTTTCATGGCAGGACGTGCAAGGGCGGAGAGTATATCGCCCGGGACGCTTGCGTCCCGGGCATGCGCCCGCCCGCCCCATGGCGGGCGCATTTGCGCCCACCCGGACGGCCGCACGCCCTGTGTTTTTCAGAAAAAATGAACCTGATCGACCTCGATACACCTCATTCTACCGGAAATATCCGGTCGAAATTGCGCCTCAGCGCAAGATCCAGATCCTCCATCGTGACCGGCAGGCCCAGATCGACAAGGCTGGTCACCCCGTGTTCGCGGATGCCGCAGGGTATGATGCCGTCGAAATGCGAAAGATCCGGCTCGACATTGATCGAGATGCCGTGAAACGTCACCCATTTGCGGATGCGCACGCCGATGGCGGCGATCTTGTCCTCGCGCAGCGTGCCGTCGGGGTTGGTCGGCTTGTCCGGGCGGGTGACCCAGACGCCGACGCGGCCCTCGCGGATCTCGCCCTTGATGTTGAACTCGGCCAGCGTGTCGATGACCCAGCGTTCAAGTGCATGGACATAGGCACGCACATCGCGGCCGCGCCAGTTGAGATCCAGCATCACATAGGCCACGCGCTGGCCGGGGCCGTGATAGGTATATTGCCCGCCGCGCCTTGTGTCATAGACCGGAAAGCGGTCGGGATCGACCAGATCCTCGCGCCGGGCACTCGTGCCCGCGGTGTAAAGGGGCGGGTGTTCCAGCAGCCAGACGGCCTCGTCCGCGGTGCCGGCGATGATTTCGGCGACACGGCTTTCCATCTCTTCAAGGGCCTGCGGATAGGGGACGGGGTCGTCCGAGGTGATCCATTCGACCATAGCCGCCTCCTGTGGCGTTTGCGGGTTCTTGCGTTTCTTACAGTCGGGCCACCGCGGGGTCAAAGCCGTCCTTGCGCCGGCGCAACTGTGGAAATCACGATCAGGTGATTCGATTGTTTCGAAAAATGGCTTTGATCGGCTGAATTCTGGAAACAGCAGACCCCCCGGGTATTTGGCGTCACGATTTTCGTATGTGGTTTTTCGGCCTGAGTGAAAAATCGAGATTCCACAATTGGTTGACTTGTTTCAACGGCTGCGCGTCAGGGGTGCCATTTACCACCAATGCGAGAGCCGGATTGAAATATTTGACAAATTACAAACATACTAATATTAGAATATATAAAAATGACTACATGGCATTGCGTTTATCCCGCCCGACAGGCCGGCAAAACGCCGGATCATGAAAACACAGGGGGGGATTTAGAATGACCGCATATTTCAGGGGCAAATACCTGCAGTTTGTTTCATCTGGCAGGATTTCACTTCAAGTAAGGTTGCTGGTGATCCTGACGGGTCTGGTGCTGGCCCTGACGCAGCCCGCCCTTTCCCAGACAGCCCAAAGATTTGCCACGGCACCGGTCTCGACCGTTCAGATCGGTGGCAAGGCCACCATTGGCGGCACGGTCATCCCTTTCAAACAGGTGACATTGAACGCCCAGATCCCGGGAAGGGTGACCTTCCTTGTCGGCGCTGAGGGGCATCAGGCGAAAAAGGGCGAGGTTCTGGCAACCATCGACGATCAGGCCATCCAGGCCCAGCGTCGCGCTGCCGAGGCGCAGATCATGCAGGCGCAAGCCGCCTTGCGCAACTCGCAAGTCCAGTATTCGCGCGAGCTGTATTCCCCCCGCATGAATTCGGTTTCCGGTTTTCCGGGAATGGGCATTCCGGCGACCTTTGACCAGTTCTTTACCCGCGGGTTTTCCTCGATGATGGGACAGTCGAATCCGGGGCTGGAGCGCCAGGCCGATCTTTACGGGCGCTCGACCGCGGTCAACCAGGCACAAAGCGCGTTGCTACGGGCAAAGGCCAATCTCGAAGCGCTGGACGCGCAGCTGCGCGACGCGAAATCGGTGGCCCCCTTCGACGGGGTGATCGTGAAAAAGCTGGTCGAGGTGGGTGACACCGTTCAGCCGGGCACGCCGTTGCTGTCTGTCGCCTATACCGATTACCTGCGCATCGAGGCCGATGTGCCGGTGCGCCTGGCCGCAGGTTTGCGCGAAGGCATGTTCGTGCCGGCGCGTCTTGATGCCGGCGGGGCCGAGGTGCAGGCCAAGGTCGCCCAGATCTATCCTGTCGCCGATCCGGCGCGCCATACGGTCAAGGTCAAGTTCGACCTGCCCAAGGATACCCCCGGCGGCCCCGGCATGTATGTCGAGGTCACGGTTCCAGACCTTTCCGTGCCCCAGCGCAACCAGCCCGCGGTGCCGGCGGATTCACTGATCTGGCGTGGCAGCTTGCCATCGGTCTTTGTCATGGATGAGGGGCGCCCCTCGCTGCGGGTTGTGCGCGTTGGCTATCCCCTGCCTGACGGGCGCATTGCCGTGGTGTCCGGCCTCGAAGGGGGCGAACAGGTCATCCTCAACCCACCTGCCAATCTGGTTTCAGGCAAGAACTGAGCCGGGTCACCGGAGAGGGAGGACAGGATGACTGACGCCATCGAAAACACGCAGCCCGGGAACAACCAGGATCAGCAACCCAAGGTTAAACTTGGTCTTGCTGGAACAATCGCAAGGGCATTTATCAATTCACCGCTTTCACCTCTGCTGCTGGTTGCCAGCCTCGCGCTGGGTGTCATGGGGCTGGTTCTGACCCCGCGCCAGGAAGATCCGCAGATCTCGGTGCCGATGGTCGATATATTCTTTTCCTACCCCGGTGCCACGGCCAGGCAGGTCGCATCTCTGGCGACCGATCCGCTGGAAAAGCTAATGTCCGAGATCCCCGGCGTCAAGCATGTCTATTCGCGTTCGGAACGCGGTGGTGCCATCGTGACCGTGCAGTTCAAGGTTGGCGAGACGATGGGCCCCTCGCTGGTCAAGCTCAACGCCAAGATCCAGTCGAATCTCGACAAAATTCCCCCCGGCGTGTCGCGCCCGCTGATCAAGCCCAAGGGCGTCGATGACGTGCCGGTCGTGACGCTGACCCTGTGGTCACAGCAGGTTGACGAGGCCGCATTGCGTTCGATCGGACTGGACGTTCTGCAACGGCTCAAGGAAATCAAGGATACCTCGCAAAGCTTTATCGTGGGCGGCCGGTCGCAGGCCATCAAGGTCGAGGTTTTCCCCGAGCGTCTGGCCGGCTTTGGCGTCAGCCTCGATCAGCTGGCCCAGACCATCCGCACCGCCAATTCCGAACGCGGCGTGGGTTCGGTCGAGATGGGCGACAAAAGCTTTACCATCTATACCGGCGCATTTCTGCGCACGGCGCGCGATATCGAAAACCTGATGGTCGGCGTCAGCCAGGGCCGCCCCGTATATGTGCGTGACGTGGCGCTGGTGACCGAGGGCACCGATGACGTGAATGACCTGGTGTCTTACTACACCGGCCCGGCCTATGAGCAACGCAATGGCGAGGCCGGGGTTGAGCGCGCAAAGATGGACAGTGGCGAGCGCGCACCCTTGGGTGCCCCGGCGGTTACCATCGCGGTTGCCAAGAAAAGCGGGTCGAACGGCGTGACCGTGGCCAATGATGTGCTGGCCTATGTCGAGCGTCTAAAGGGCAGCCTGATCCCCGACAATGTGCATGTGGAAACCACCCGCAACTATGGCCAGACGGCCAATGAAAAGGTCAACGAGCTGATCTTCAAGCTGTTCGTCGTGACCGGCGCGGTGACTGTTCTGATCTGGTTCGCGCTGGGGCTGCGGGCGGCAACCGTCGTGCTGATCGTCATTCCGGTGGTGATCCTGGTGACGGTGTTTTCCGCATGGCTGCTGGGTTACACGATTGACCGGGTCAGCCTTTTCGCCCTGATCTTTTCCATCGGCATCCTTGTCGATGATGCGATCGTGGTGGTCGAAAACATCTATCGCCGCTGGTTGCAGGATGGCGAATGTTCCGACAGCTGCAACGTGGACGCGGTGCGCGAGGTCGGCAACCCGACGATCCTGGCGACATTCACCGTGATCGCCGCATTGTTGCCCATGGGCTTTGTCACCGGCATGATGGGCCCCTATATGGAGCCGATCCCGGCGCTTGGCTCGGTCGCCATGCTGCTTTCGCTGATTGCGGCATTTGTATTTACCCCCTGGCTGGCCCAGCGGATCCGCCCGTCGATGAAGCAGCTTGCCAAGGCGCAGGACAAGGAACACCGCCAGGCCGAGGCGCTGCGCCGCTTTTACCGCACGCTGCTGATCCCGCTGCTGGAAAGCAAGGTCAAGGGATGGAGCTTTGCCGCCGGCCTGCTGATCGTGTTTGGTGCGTCGCTGTTTCTGTTTGCGACCACCAGCGTCACCGTCAAGATGCTGCCCAACGACAACAAGCCCGAATTCAACGTCACCGTGAACATGCCCGAGGGCACTGCCCTGCCGGTGACGGCCAATGTCGTGTCGCAGCTGGCGGACGCCGTCAGGAAACTGCCCGAAGTTACCGCGGTTCAGACCTATTCCGGCACCGCCAGCCCGTTCAACTTCAACGGCCTGGTGCGTCACACCTATCTGCGCAACCGCCCCTGGTATGGCGACATTCAGGTGCAGCTGGTTGAAAAAGGCGCGCGGGCGCGGTCATCGCATGAGCTGGCTGTTGCCGCGCGCGAGATGCTGACCCCGATTGCAGACAAGCTTGGCGCACGGATCGAGGTGATCGAGATGCCGCCGGGGCCGCCGGTGCTGCAGACCATGGTTGCCGAAATCTATGGCCCCGACGATCAGACCCGTCGCCAGGTCGCGCGCGATGTCGAATCGATGTTCCGCAAGGCCGAAACCATCGTCGATGCCGATAGCTATCTGCAGGACAGCTATGAAAGCTGGCGTTTCGTGGTCGATCGGGAAAAGGCCTCGCGTCGTGGTGTGTCGGTCGAGGATATCAACCGCCAGCTTGAAATGGCAATGGGTGGCTTCAAGCTGGGCGACACCAAGATCGAGCACGCGCTTGAGCCCCGCTTCATCTATCTGCAGATGCCCATTGCCCTGCGTGGCCAGTTCGGTCGCATCGGCCAGCTGCCCGTGCCCACGGCAAGCGGCACCATGATCCCGTTGATCGAACTGGGCCGGTTTGAGCGGATCACCATGGATGATCCCGTCTATCACAAGGATCTGCGCCCCGTGGAATATGTCACGGGCGAGGTCTCGGGCCGTCTTGGTGCGCCGATCTATGGCATCCTCGAGGTCGAAAACCTGCTCGACAACTACACCGCCCCCGATGGCGGGCGTGTCGACACCACATTCACCGGCCCGCCTGCCGACAGCCTGAAATCGGCGCTTGAATGGACGGGCGAGTGGACGGTGACCTATGTGACCTTCCGCGACATGGGCATCGCTTTTGGTGTGGCGCTGGTCCTGATCTATATCCTGGTGGTCTGGGAGTTCGGCAATTTCACCATGCCTGCAATCGTCATGGTGCCGATCCCGCTGACCCTGATCGGTATCGTGCCCGGCCACTGGCTGCTGGGGGCGCCGTTTACCGCAACCTCGATGATCGGGTTCATTGCGCTGGCGGGTATCATCGTGCGCAACTCGATCCTGCTGGTCGATTTTTCGCGCCATGCGGTGATGGAGGGCATGAATGCCCGTGACGCGGTGGTCAACGCCTGTTGCACCCGCACGCGCCCCATCATCATCACGGCGCTGGCGCTGATCGTGGGGTCTTCGGTGATCCTGTCGGACCCGATCTTTCAGG
This sequence comes from Paracoccaceae bacterium, assembly GCA_015487165.1. Classification (GTDB taxonomy): domain Bacteria; phylum Pseudomonadota; class Alphaproteobacteria; order Rhodobacterales; family Rhodobacteraceae; genus UBA5972. The sequence goes on from WFQE01000253.1 coordinate 17,137, forward strand.
GCATGGCGATTTCGCTGATGGCGGGCGGGCTGGTTTCCACACTGCTGACGCTGCTGGTCATTCCGCTGGGCTGCGTTTCTTTCCGCAAATCCATGTGCGATGCCTGCGAACTGGAAGATGCCCCCATGTCCGCGGAAAAGGATGCCTCGCCCGAGGCTGAAAATCGGCCGGCTGCAAACAATGACGACCGCAACCTGTTTCAGCGTGTGGCATCGGTGATCAAGGAAATAATCGATACCGCCCTGCTGGTCATCGAGGCGGTCACCTTCCTGATCATCGGGCTCTTGCGCGCGATGTTTACCTGGGTCTCGGGCAGTGCCTCGGGCCCCGCAACCCCGCCCGCCA
>WFQE01000254.1 GCA_015487165.1 Paracoccaceae bacterium
GAAACAGCAGCCACCAGCACGCAATCACATGGACCAACTGGCGAATTTCGCCGTGTATTCCCGCCAGGCCCTGACGATCTCGGGGGATGGCGAGACTACCTCGGATCAGCGCCGCAGCTTGAACCCTCTGTTCGTCGAGGCGCTGATGGGCTGGCCCACAGGGTGGACCGGCTTCGACTTTGCGGCAACGGCGTGGTCCCCTTGGTTGCGGCGCATGCGTTCCGAATTCTTGTGGCTCGGTTTGATGATTGATGACGGGGTGGCGCAGTGAAACAATCACGCGACACGTGGCCGCTAGAGGCGATTAAGGTCCACGTTGGCAAACAAATACCGCCGCCCCGATGGAGCGGCGGCGGCAATGAATGGCATGGGTCAGGAGTCGATCTTGTATGTTCGACCGCGACCCTCGATTTTCTCGGAGGTGATGTTCAGCCCCAGCCGTTTTTTCAGCGCACCCGAAATGGCCCCACGAATAGTGTGCGGTTGCCAATTAGTTGCCTTGGCAATCTCGGCGATCGTTGCCCCGCCAGGGGCTTCGAGCATCTCGATTAGCATGGCCTGCTTGGTGCCTGCGCGGGGTTTTGGCTTGGCCTGTTCCGGCTCGGGCTGCGGCGTTTCGGTCTCGACACCTATGGCCTGATGCCCCGCGTCGGTGATCACCAGCGTAATACCGTGGCCATCACCGGTCTTGCGCCATGTCGGCTCGCCCTCGCGGATGTCGGCCTCGACCTCGTCCAGAAACCCCTTCCGGATCAAGGGCACGATAACCTTGTTGGCGGCCCCGCCGCGCAGGCGGTCGGGCAGCGGCAGGGCGATGCGATCGTCCTGTTGGGACGCACGCGACAGGATCAGGGTCTGGGTTTCGGTAAGTTTGCTCATGCTGAATATTCGCCTTCCTGAAAGGCGCGGTCGCAAATCTCGCGCAGGTTCTTTGAAATGTCGGCCAGATCGCCCACATGGCCCCAGTGAATCTCGTCGGGGCTGGATTCGAAATGCTCGTCGCTTAGCCCCTGAATGCGGGCGAGCATGGTGTCGATCTCGGCCTTGCGGGCCATGAAAGCGGCCAGTGCTTTGTCGTTGTTGCGGGTCATCATTTTGCCTCCTGTGCGGCGGCCAGCCCTGCGGCGTAGGCGGCTTCAAGCGCGGCTTTGACGCCCCAGACCGAAACCTCGTGAAAGTCGAGGCTGTCGCTTTTGCGCTCTTCCAGCGTCTCGATGAAGAGGTGCTTTTCGGCAATGCCGGCCAGCAGGTCGGCGGGGGCGGTTTGGTTGGTTTTGGTTGTCATGGTTTTGCTCCTTTTCGTTGTAATCAGATTCGCTCTATCCGCGCATCCATTCAACGATAATCGACGTAATTTCAGTGCTTTATGAGCCGCCTTACGATTACAATCCAACACAGGAAACATGCCGAAAATGGGCCTTTCGCGCAGGAAATACGCCACCCGTCGCGGGGTCAGTGAAAAGGCGGTGCGCAAGGCGATTGCGGCGGGGCGGATCACGGTCGAGGCGGACGGCACAATCGATCCGGTGAAGGCCGACAGGCAGTGGGCAGCGCAGACCGATCCGGCGATGCAGCGGGGCCGGAATACCGAAAGCGCGGCAACAAAACCCGTGCCCAAATCCGCCCTGCGCGCTGTGGACGATACCTTGCGCGATGCCGGTGCGATGCCGGAAGCCGGTGGAGAAGTGTCTTTCATGCGCGCCCGCATGGCCAACGAAGTTCTGAAGGCGCAAACCGCCAAGGTGCGGTTGCAAAAGATGAAGGGCGAGCTGGTCGATCGGGCCAACGCCACCACCATGGTGTTTGATCTGTCGCGGCGCGAGCGTGATGCCTGGCTGAACTGGCCCTCGCGCGTGGCGGCCAATATGGCGGCCGAGCTGGGTGTGGACACGCATCTGACCGAACAGGTGCTGGATAAATACCTGCGCCAGCACCTCGCCGATATGGCGGAGATAGAGATTGCGCTCAGGTGATTTTGAAGGCTCGGACGAAATCCTGCGCGCCTGGAAAGCGGGGCTTGCACCGGACCCGACGCTGACGGTTTCCGAGTGGTCGGATCGCCACCGGATACTGTCGTCACGTTCAGCCTCCGAAGCCGGACCCTACCGCACCGCGCGCACCCCGTTCATGCGCGAGATCATGGATGCGCTGTCGCCAAGCCATCCTGCGCGCCGCGTCGTGTTCATGAAATCCGCCCAGGTCGGCGCGACCGAGGCGGGCAACAACTGGATCGGCTATTGCATCCACCGCGCACCGGGTCCGTTTCTGGCGGTGCAGCCGACGGTCGATCTGGCCAAGCGGTTAAGCCAGCAGCGGATCAACCCGCTGGTCGAGGAAAGCCCCGAACTGCGCGCATTGATCATGCCGTCGCGCTCGCGGGATTCCGGCAATACCATTCTGGCAAAACGCTTTCCGGGCGGGCAGCTGATTTTGACAGGGGCGAACTCGGCGGTGGGCCTGCGCTCGATGCCCGCGCGCTGGATTTTTCTGGACGAGGTCGATGCCTATCCGGGCGATATCGACGGCGAAGGGGACCCGATTGCTTTGGCCGAGGCGCGCACCATCAGCTTCGGGCACCGATCAAAAGTGTTTCTGACCTCGACCCCGACCATCAAGGGCGTGAGCCGGATCGAGCGGGAGTATGAAATGTCCGACCAGCGACGGTATTTTGTGCCCTGTCCCCACTGCGGCGGGATGCAATGGCTGCAGTTCGAGCGGCTGCGCTGGGCAAAGGGAAGGCCCGAAACCACGCGCTATATCTGCGAGCATTGCGAGGAACCGATCGAGGAGCGGTTCAAGACACAAATGATGGACGAGGCGAACGGGGCTTGCTGGAGGCCCACGGCGGATGACGCCACGCGCGCGGTGGCCGAGGCAGCCGGTGTGGTCGGCTATCATATCAACGGGCTGTATTCGCCGCTGGGCTGGCTTGGCTGGGCCGAAATTGCCCGCAGCTGGGAAGAAGCGGCGGGCAATGACGCTGCCCTGAAAACCCTTAAAAACACGGTGCTAGGCGAGACATGGCAGGAACGCGGCGAGGCACCTGATTGGCAGCGGCTGTATGAACGGCGAGAGGATTATCAACTGGGCCACGTGCCCGCCGGTGTGCTGGTGCTGACGGCGGGCGCGGATGTGCAGCGCGACCGGATCGAGATCGATATCTGGGGCTGGGGACGGAACCTGCAATCCTGGCTGATCGAGCATGTGGTGATTGACGGGGATACCGCCAGCCCTGAAGTCTGGGCACAATTATCGGAGTTTCTCGCCACCACATGGCCGCATGTGGATGGGGCGAGGATGGCACTGGCGCGCATGGCGATCGATACCGGCGACGGCGTCACCACCGCCATGGTTTACGCCTGGGTGCGGGCAGCCGGTCGTGGCCAGGTGATTGCCATCAAGGGGGTTGGCGGGTTTGACCGCTCCACGCCGGTGGACGGGCCGACCTATGTGGAAACCACCGAGGGTGGGCGCAAATTGAAACGGGGCGTGCAGCTCTGGAAAGTGGCGGGCGCGGTGTTCAAATCCGAGCTTTATCGCCTGCTGCGGCTGACCCCGCCCACAGATGATGATCTGGCGGAGGACAGGGAATGGCCCGCCGGATATGTCCACACCCCCCCAAGGGCACGCCTGCCGAGTGGTTCCGCCAGCTGACCGCCGAGCATCTGATGGCGAGCAAAACCCGTCAGGGTTTCCAGAAACTTGAATGGCAGCAAATCCGCGAACGCAACGAGGCGCTGGATTGTCGGGTCTATGCCCGCGCGGCCGCGTGGCTAATGGGCATAGACCGCTGGGATGAGCAACGCTGGGAGCAGCTGGAAGAACAATTGCGACCGGGAAAGATCGAGGCCGCCCCGGCCGGTGTGCCCAACCGGTCCCCGCAACAACAGATAAAGCGCCGCCAATCCGACTGGATGGGATCGCGCAGAGGGAAATGGTTCTGAGATATGGCATATACGCAAACCGAGCTGGATGCATTGAAGGCGGCCTTCGCTGCGGGTGTTCTGCGCCTGACCTATGACGGCAAATCTGTCGAATACGGCAGTGCCGAGGACATGCTGCGCCGGATTTCCGTGATCGAGGGCGAAATGGCCAAGGCGGGTGGCAAAGCCCTTCCGGTCGCCGGTTTTGCCTCTTCCCGCAGGGCGCGCTGATGAAACCCGCCACGCCAAATGTGCGCTGGGGGCTACTGGATGCGGTGATTTCCGGCATTGCACCCCGGGCGGCCTCGCGCCGGTATGCGGCCCGCGTGGCCATTGCCAATATGCGCCGCGGCTATGACGGGGCAGCGCGCGGGCGGGCCACCGATGGCTGGGTGGCGGGCGGCACCTCGGCGGATGCCGAAATTGCCGTGGCCGGCCCTCTGTTGCGGGCGCGCATGCGCGATCTGGTGCGTAATAACGCAATTGCGGCGCAGGCGGTGCAGGTGCTGGTCAACAATATCGTCGGCTCCGGCATTATCCCCCGCGCCAATACCGGTGATGCAGAGCTGGACAAGACAGTCGATCAGCTCTGGCAGCGCTGGGCGGCCACCTGTGATGCCCATGGGCACACCACGTTTCAGGGGCTTTTAAGCCTCGCCGTACGCGAAATGATCGAGGGCGGCGATGTGTTTGCTTTGAAACGCCCGCAGCGCAAGGGCACGGCCGGTGTTGTTCCCCTGCGTATCGAGCTGCGCGAGGCGGATCATCTGGACGAAAGCCGCGCCAACCATCTGCGTGACGGCTCGGGCATCCGTCAGGGCATTGAATACGACAAATCCGGCAACCGTGTCGCCTACTGGATGCATCCGCACCATCCGGGCAATTCCCTTGCCGTCACCCAATCCGCGCCGGTGCGCGTGAACGCCGATATGGTCGCCCATCTGTTCGAGCGCCAGCGGGTGCAGAACCGTGGCGTGCCCTGGGGCACACCGGCGATGCGCGCCATTCGCGATGTGGATGACTGGCAGAACGCCGAGCTCGTGCGCAAGAAAACCGAGGCCTGCCTTGTCGGCATCGTCTTCGGGGCCGAGGAAGACCAGATGTCAATCGCCCCAACGGTGCAGGACGCGGAAGGCAATCGCGTGGAGCAGTTCGAACCCGGGCTGATCGCTTATGCGCGCGGAGGCAAGGACATCAAGTTCAACCAGCCCGCCAGCACCGCCGGTGTTTATGAATGGCATCGGGTGCAGCTCCATATCATCGCCGCCGGTTTCCGCGTGCCTTACGCGCTGATGACCGGCGATCTGAGCCAGACGAACTTTGCCTCCTCCCGCGTGGGTCTCAATGAATTCCGCCGCATGGTGGCGCAGATACAGCACCAGACGGTGATCCCGATGTTTTGTGAGCCCGTTTGGCGCTGGTTTATCGAGATGGCGCAGGTGGCGGGGTTGCTGCCGATGGATGCGCACATCCCCGCGCAGTGGACCCCGCCCCGCTTTGAAAGCGTCAACCCGTTGCAGGATGCGCAGGCCGATATGCTCGAGGTGCGCGCCGGATTTTCCAGCCTGCCGCAGCAGATCGCGCGCCGCGGCCTTGATCACGAAACCCTGATTGCCGACTGGGCCGCCTTTGCCGACAAGACCGATGCGCTCGATCTGGTGTTTGACAGTGATCCGCGCCTCGTCAGCAAGGCCGGTCTTGCCCAGACCAACGATCCGTCCCAGCCAGTGCAGCCGCCGGATCAGGGCAATAGCTGAAGGAGAGAAACATGCCCCAGACCACCATAGAACTTCCGGCCCTGAGCCGGGAGGCGCATCTGCGCGCCGAAACCGTTGACGAGGCCGCCCGCACCGTTGAAATCACCTGGACCAGCGGAGCCACCGTGCGCCGCAACCGGTTGTTTCAGGATGCGATCGACGAGGAATTGTCGGTGGATCCCGATGCGGTGCGGCTGGA
>WFQE01000255.1 GCA_015487165.1 Paracoccaceae bacterium
TTGGTGGTGCCCCCGCCCATCAGCACGATCGGCTTGTGGCCGCATCTTTGCAGCCAGCGCAGCATCATGATCTGGATCAGGCTGCCCACATGCAGCGATTTCGCCGTTGCGTCAAACCCGATATAGCCCGGCGTGATGCCTGCGCCCAGGGCCTCGTCAAGGCCTTCGAGATCGGTGCAGTCGGCGACAAAGCCGCGCTCGATCATCACCTGCAGGAATTCTGATTTCGGGGTATGGGTCATGGTTCTGGTCCATTGGCTTGCGGGCATTGGCATTTGCTGGCGTGTTCTATACTTGTCGGCGCAGGAAAGGGAAGGGCGATGGCAGAAACAGACGCGATTTGGGTGCTGGGCTGCATGTCGGGCACATCCATGGACGGGATCGATGCGGCGATGGTGTTGACCGACGGGGTCGAACTGTTCGAGTTCGGCGCGACCGGCTTTCGCCCCTACACGCCGGCCGAGCGCGCCGTGATCGCCGCGGCACAGGGCAAATGGCCGGGGGAGGACGGCGTTGCCGAGGCCGCCGCCATTGTCGAGCAGACCCATGCCGAGCTGATCTCGCGTTTCGGGGGCGTCGCGCTGGTGGGCTTTCACGGCCAGACGCTGGCGCATGAGCCGGCCGCGCGCGGCACCCATCAGGCGGGCAATGGCGCGCGGCTGGCGCAGATGCTGGGCAAGCCGGTCGCCTGGGATTTCCGCAGCAATGATGTCGCCGCAGGCGGGCAGGGGGCGCCGCTGGCCCCGTTCTATCATTTCGCACTGGCGCGGCGGTTCGATCTGGGCCGCGTCGCGTTTCTCAATCTGGGCGGGGTGGGCAATATCACATTCGTCGATCCGCTTGCGGATGCACCTGACGCCCCCGGCGCATTGCTGGCCTTCGATACCGGCCCGGCCAATGCCCTGATGGATGATCTCGTGCGCGCCCGCACGGGGCTTGCCTGCGATTACGGTGGCGCGCTGGCGGCGATCGGGGCGGCGGATCAGGGGATTGTTACGCGGTTTCTGGAGCTTGAGTATTTTTCGAAAATGCCGCCCAAATCACTGGACAGAAACGATTTCGCGCAGCTTGCGGAATGGGTCGAGCCCCTTTCCGACCCCGACGCGCTGGCGACATTGGCGGCATCCAGCGTGGCGGCGGTCAAGGCTGCCTTTCGCCACGCGCCCTTTCCGGTGCGGCAGCTGCTGGTCTGTGGCGGCGGGCGCAAGAATGACCATCTGATGAAGCTGCTGGCAGACGCGTTGCCGGTCGAGGTGATGCCGGTGGACAAGGCGGGCATGGATGGCGACATGCTGGAAGCGCAGGCATTTGCCTATCTGGCACATCGGGTGCGCGACGGCCGCACCATCAGCGCACCGGGCACGACCGGGGTTGCGCAGCCCATGACGGGCGGGCTGGTCAGCCACCCGTGACGTGGCGCACAAGGGCAGGTCAGGCGGATTCAATCCAGCCTCCGGATCGCGTGCGATCCGGTTCGCGCCCGACCCCGCCCCCCAGGGCGGGCGCGAATTGTTTGAGCCGAGGCGACAGCTTGCGCGCGGGTTGACCTTTGCAATGTCGCTGCCGATCTATATGCGCCCACCCTCGGGGTCGGGCGCGAACCTGACGTCGTGTCATTTTCGGCGATGCGGATCATCGAGCATTCACACCCCCTCTTGCCAATTCCGCGCCGCTGTGGCCTGACTGGGCCGTCAGCGCAGCGAGGGCAGCATGAGAGATTCAACCAGGGGACTGATGGCAATGATCGGAGCCAGCTCGATCTGGGGGTTGTCGCCGATTTATTACAAGGCGCTGGCCCATGTGCCGCCGCTCGAGGTGCTCAGCCATCGCACGCTGTGGTCTTTCGTGATCTTTGCCGCCGTGCTGGCCTTTCAGGGCCGGTTTGGCGTGTTGCGCCGGGCGCTTTCCACAAGGCGGGGGCTTGCGGTGATCGCCTTTGCCGGGGCGATGATCTCGCTCAACTGGTTCGTGTTCATCCTGTCGGTGCAGATCGGGCGCGCGGTCGAGGCCAGCCTTGGCTATTACATCTTTCCGCTGGTGGCGGTCGCCCTGGGCGCGCTGTTCTTTGGCGAGCGTCTGGGCCGTGCGCAATGGGTTGCCGTGTCACTGGCGCTGGTCGCCGTGGCGGTGCTGACATGGGGGCTGGGCGCGGCGCCGTGGATCTCGTTGATTCTGGCGACATCGTTTGGCCTTTACGGGCTGGTCAAGAAGGCGCTGGATGTGGGGCCGGTCGTGTCGGTCACCGGCGAGGTGGCGTTGCTGCTGCCGCTGGCGCTGGTCTGGCTGGTCGGGGTCAACATGTTCGGCTGGCAGGGCGTGACCGGGCGCGCGGGCGGGTTTTTCGGCCATGATCTGACAAACACGGTAATGTTGATGTTTTCCGGTGTGATCACAGCAGGGCCGCTGATCCTGTTTTCCTATGCTACCAAGCGGCTGAGCTATGCCAGCGTGGGGCTGATCCAGTACCTTAACCCAAGCCTGCAATTCCTTGTTGCAACACTGGTTTTCGCCGAGCCGTTCACCCGCTGGCATGCCATCGCCTTTGCCCTGATCTGGAGCGCGCTGGCGATCTATTCACTGGCGGGATGGCGTGCCTCAAGGGCCGTGGCAAGAAGGGGGTCGAGTTCGGCAACCGAGGCGGGGGTCGTGAAATAGCCAAGGAATTCGCGCCCGACAAAGCCCTGCGCGATCATGTGGTCGATCAGCTGCAGCAGCGGATCCCAATAGCCGTTGACGTTCAGCAGGAAGACCGGTTTTTCATGCAGGCCCAGCTGGCGCCAGGTCAGAACCTCGAACAGCTCGTCCAGCGATCCCGCGCCGCCCGGCAGGGTGATGATCGCATCGGCATTCATGAACATCACCTTTTTGCGTTCGTGCATGTTCTCGGTGATGACGAGGCGTGAAATGTCGTGGCTTTCGCGCTCGCGCGTCAGCAGATGCACGGGGATCACGCCAAGGCTGTCACCACCGCCCTGTGCGGTGGCGCTGGCGACCTCGCCCATCATGCCCACATCTCCGGCCCCATAGACCAGACGCCAACCGCGCCGTGCAATCAGCTGGCCAAGGTCCCGCGCGGCCTGGGCATAGGCCGGGTCGGCCCCGTGTCGTGATCCGCAGAACACGCAGACCGAAGGATTTTTCTGCAACATGCTGTGGCCCATTACATCAATTGATTGGAAAAGCCCTGGTGGAGTTGCTATCACTGAGGCAAGCACCCGTGCAAGGTGCTGCATTCAGGCAAGTTTTGGGGGGAAAGCCTTGGCTGCATTCACGATATTCGGATCCAAGACCGCGGCGATCTCTGCGGGGGTTGTCGGAGTGGCCGCGGTGGCCGTTACCGTCGGGCTGCTGGTTCGCAGTAATTCTCCCGAGGTCCAGACGCAGGCGCCCGCGCCCCTTGTGGCACCGGTTTCGGTGTCGGCACGGGTGGATGCTCCGGCAGGGCAGGTGGAACAGCAGCGCAGCATCGCGCCTGCCAAGGATACCGCATCCCTTGCACGGCCCGTTGGTGGCAGCGGGACGACTGGCCCCCTCAATCCCCCAGCCGGCAACACTGCAAACATCGCCGCGAAAACGGGTTCTTCGCCTGCTGTTGTCGCCAGCGCCGAGCCCGAGAAAAGCTTTGCCCCCGCGACGACGCCTGCGGCCCGGCCCAAGGTTTCTGCCGCCGATGTCGGCCAGGCCCCCGGACCCCGGTTTGATCTGGTGCGCGTTGACAAGCAGGGCGCGGCGGTTGTTGCCGGCAAGGCGCGCCCCGGAAGCAAGGTGACCGTCTATCTGAACGGGGCCGAGGTCGCATCGGTCAAGGCCGATCGTCGCGGATCTTTCGTGGCGATCTTTGATGTTTCCGCCAGCGGAACCTCGGTGATCACCCTTTCCGAAAAGGATCTGACCGGCGCCATTCACCAGTCAACCGATCAGGTCATGGTGGTTGGCCCGCAGAAGCCCGCGAAGGTTGCCTCCGGCGCCACCCCCGGTGCTGACAGAGCCGGCGCCGACAGAACCGACAAGCGTGTCGTTGCATCGAAATCGGGCGACCGGCCGTTGCCTGCCACGTCATCCGGCTCGCCCGGGTCAAAGGTTGCAGCCGCGCAGGCGGGCGATCAATCGGTGTCAGGCACTGCCACGCGCCCCCGCAAGAGGGCTGCGGCTGACAGCCTGACGGCCCCGAGTGACGGGAAAAATAGCGGCAATGGCGGCACGGAACCCCTCAAGAAAAGCGTAGTCGCTGCAACCGGACCGTCGCAGCCGGCTGCCGACAAGGTCGCCAGCAGCGCCCGTCCGGCCTCGCGGCCATCGACGGCCTCGGCGCCGGCCTTGTCTGACGGCAACAAGGGCAGCAGCGGCGAAAAGATGGCGGCGCTTGAAACGCGGCCTGCCGCCGGCACAGCTGCAACGCCAAAGACGGGCAACACCACGACCGCCAAAGCTTCGCAAGAAGCCTCGACCGCTGCCGATCTGGTGGCGATGGGCAAGGACACGACGCCCAGGCTGCCAAATTCCCAAAGCGCGCCGGCCGTCGTCATTGCCAGCCGCGAAGGGGTAAAGATCGTGCAGCCCCCGGCCATCCATTCGGATGCGCCAAAGGCCATGACCAATGTGACGCTGGACATGATCACATATGATGACCGGGGCGAGGTGGTGCTTGCCGGCCGCGGCCGCCCTGCCGAACATGTGCGCGTTTATGTCGATGGCAAGCCGGTCAAGACCGAAACCGTGGCTGGTGACGGATCATGGAAGATCAGGCTGCCAGAGGTGCGCCCCGGACGCTACAGGCTGCGCCTTGACGAGATCGACAACAACGGCAAGGTCACCTCGCGCGTCGAGACACCGTTCCAGAAAGAACGCCCCGAGGATGCCCGCAAGGTCGTTGCGGCCCTTGCGCAGGCGACAGACGCGGACGGTTTGCCGCAGCGCGAGATCGGGACGGTCACCGTGCAGAAGGGCAACACGCTGTGGGCGATTTCCAAGCGAAATTACGGGCTTGGCCATCTTTACGTGAAAATCTATCAGGCCAACCGCGATCTGATCCGCGACCCCGACCTGATCTATCCCGGCCAGATTTTCACGATTCCCGACTGACCGGGCTGGTTATCAGGGCCTCTCCACCCTATTTATCGGGGTCAGGAGACAGGCATGAGACACAGCAAAAGCGATACCGACCCGACCCCGGAACAGGAAAAGCGCAGCGCGTTGCGCACCATTCGCAAGGTGTTGCCCTATCTGTGGCCAGAAGGTCAGACTTGGGTGAAATGGCGCGTGGTGATCGCCATGCTGTTGCTGGCGCTTTCCAAGGTGATCTCGGTCGCGACACCGTTTTTCTACAAGGCCGCAGTTGATGCGCTGGCGCCCAGCGGTGGGGCGGATCAGACCGTTTTCATGCTGACAGCCGGTGCGGTGGGCCTGACCGTGGCATATGGCATAGCGCGCCTGATGACCGTGGGCTTTCAGCAGCTGCGCGACGCGGTGTTTGCCCGCGTCGGCCAACGGGCGCTGCGGCGTCTGGCGCTGGAAACCTTCCGCCATATCCACGCGCTTTCCCTGCGCTATCATATCACCCGCAAGACCGGCGGCCTTTCGCGCATCATCGAGCGCGGCGTCAAGGGGGTCGAATTCCTGCTGCGCTTCATGCTGTTTTCCATGGGGCCGCTGGCGCTGGAACTGCTGATGGTTGCCACCATCCTGTTTCTGGTATTCGACGCCCGTTACCTGGCCATCGTGGTGGTCACCATCGCGCTGTATGTGACATTCACCTTCAAGGTCACCGAATGGCGGGTCAAGATCCGGCGCGAGATGAACCGCCAGGACACCAACGCCAACCAGAAGGCCATCGACAGCCTGCTGAATTTCGAAACCGTCAAGTATTTCAACGCCGAAGAACGCGAAGCGCGCCGTTATGACGACAGCATGCGCCAATATGAAAGCGCCGCGCTCAAGACATCCTATTCGCTGGCCATCCTCAATTTCGGGCAGAGCTTTCTGATCACCTCGGGTCTGGTCGGGGTGATGGTGCTGGCCGCGATCGGGGTGCAGCAGGGCAAGCTGACGGTCGGCGATTTCGTGATGGTCAATGCCTACATGATTCAGATCACCCTGCCGTTGAACTTTCTGGGCACGGTCTACCGCGAGATCCGGCAGTCGCTTGTCGATATGGGCGAGATGTTCGACCTGCTGGAACAACCCCCCGAGGTGACCGACAAGCCGGGCGCAAGGCCCCTGGTGGTCACGGGGGGCGAGGTGCGTTTCGACCATGTGTCATTCGGCTATGACCCCGACCGCCTGATCCTGCGGGATTTCGACCTGACGGTAGAGGCGGGCCGCACGGTGGCGGTTGTCGGGCCTTCGGGGGCAGGCAAATCGACGATCGGGCGCCTGTTGTTCCGCTTTTACGACGTCAACGAGGGCGCGTTGCTGATCGACGGGCAGGATGTGCGCGATGTCACGCTGTCGAGCCTGCACGCGGCCATCGGCATCGTGCCGCAGGATACGGTGCTGTTCAATGATACCATTGGCTACAACATCATGTATGGCCGCGCTGATGCCACGCGCGAGGAAATGATCGCCGCCGCCAAGGCCGCGAAGATTCACGATTTCGTCATGTCGCTGCCGGATGGCTATGACACCATGGTGGGCGAGCGCGGGCTGAAACTGTCGGGCGGAGAAAAACAGCGCGTGGGCATTGCGCGCACATTGCTGAAAAACCCGCCGATCCTGCTGCTCGACGAGGCCACCAGCGCGCTGGATACCGACACCGAGCGCGACATCCAGGAAAGCCTGCGCATGATGTCGCGCGGGCGCACCGTCATCACCATCGCGCACCGGCTTTCGACCATCGTTGACGCCGATCTGATCGTGGTGCTGGAAGCCGGCCGCATCACCGAACGCGGCACCCATGACGAGCTGATCGCGCTGAACGGCCGCTATGCGCATATGTGGCAACGCCAGCAGGCCGGCGAGGAAGACGATCCTTCGATCGCCGCTGCCTGAGCCTTGCGTTGCGGGATCCGGGTGCGGGGATCTGATTCGCCCTGTCGCCCTGTTGATCGCGCCGGAGAATGATCTTGACCTCTGCGCGGGGGCAGAATTTAACCTTTTGTTAACAATGTATTAACCTTTTTTCCTTTCCTGCGGGCCGATGGGTGTTGGCCCAGACGGAATCTGTTCCTCTTTCGGGAAAGCTGTTCGGCGATCATGTCGACACCCGCCCATGGAGCGAATCGTTTCAAATGTCGCCGATCTGGAATTTTCATGTCCGGGGGGCTGTGGATGACTCGCGAAGGTTATGTCTTAATACACCGTGTGAAATCCTTGTTTTTCTGCGCCAATTGCATCTGACGTGTTGTGGATATTTTTGCCTCATGCGAAAGGGGCGATTGATGCCACGCAGGCCGGTCGATTATTTTCTTTTGATTGCGGTCGCGAAAGCGGGAGCCGGCGAAATTCGCGTCAACCGCAAAATGTGTCAGATTCGTGAATAAATTCGTTGACCTGTAGGACCGAGCGCGTCACCTTGTATGCATCCTTGGGGACACCACCACATATAGTATCCGCTGATATATTCCGGGCGGTCATCAGGGTCAGTATGACCATCGGAATCTTGCACGGGGCCGTCAAGGCATCCGGCGGCGGAGGTGTCTCTCGGGCCGACTGAAAGCGGGGAACACGGGCAAGCCGTGGAACCCGGGATACTTGGGACAAAAAGACCGGGAAACGGGGCAGAAATGAAAATCGAAAGAAAATTCACGCAAGCTGGACAGGATGCCTATTCGGAGATCGAATTCGCGACGACAGGTTCGGAAATTCGCAACCCCGACGGAACCGTCGTGTTCGCGCTTGACGAGATCGAGGTTCCCGCATCGTGGTCGCAGGTTGCCGCCGACGTGCTGGCGCAGAAATATTTTCGCAAGGCAGGTGTGCCCGCGCGGCTGAAACGCGTGCCCGAAAATGACGTTCCCGAATTCCTGTGGCGCTCGGTTCCCGATGAAGAGGCGCTGGCAGAACTGCCCGAAGATCAACGCTATGGCGGCGAAACTTCGGCCAAGCAGGTCTTTGACCGGCTGGCAGGGGCCTGGGCCTATTGGGGCTGGAAGGGCGGCAATTTCACCACCGAGGACGACGCCCACGCCTATTTCGACGAAATGCGCTATATGCTGGCCAAACAGATGGCCGCGCCCAACAGCCCGCAATGGTTCAACACCGGCCTGCACTGGGCCTATGGCATCGACGGCCCAAGTCAGGGGCACTATTACGTTGATTTCAAGACCGGCGAGCTGGTGCGCTCGAAATCCGCCTATGAGCATCCGCAGCCGCATGCCTGTTTCATCCAGTCGGTCAATGACGATCTGGTGAACGAGGGCGGCATCATGGACCTGTGGGTGCGCGAGGCCCGCCTGTTCAAATACGGATCCGGCACCGGCACCAATTTCAGCAGCCTGCGCGGCGCCAACGAACCCCTGGGCGGGGGCGGCAAGTCATCCGGCCTGATGAGCTTTCTCAAGATCGGCGACCGGGCGGCCGGCGCGATCAAGTCGGGCGGCACCACACGGCGCGCGGCCAAGATGGTGATCTGCGACATGGATCACCCCGATATCGAGGAATTCGTCAACTGGAAGGTCCGCGAGGAACAGAAGGTTGCCGCCCTTGTTGCCGGCTCGAAAATGCACGAGCAGCAGCTCAACGGCCTGTTTGGCGCCATCCGCGACTGGGACGGCAAGGAAGAGGACGCCTTTGACCCCAAGGTCAACAAGGCGCTGAAGGCGGCGATCCGCAGCGCCAAGAAGAACGCGATCCCCGAAACCTATATCAACCGCGTGCTGCAATATGCGCGTCAGGGTTTCACCTCGATCGAATTTCCGACCTTCGATACCGATTGGGACTCCGAGGCCTATCTGACGGTCTCGGGGCAGAATTCGAACAA
>WFQE01000256.1 GCA_015487165.1 Paracoccaceae bacterium
GCACATCGGCCGCGTTCAGGCATATCCGCACCTTGCCGCTGTCGGCCAGTGCGCGCAGATTGGCGATCTGGCGCTGAAAGGATTTCCAGGCCTCGCCCGGCTCAAACTCGCGCTCGGCGGTCAATCCCGCCTTGCCAAGCGTCAGCAGCTGAATATCGGCCACGCCGTTGAAGGCGGCGGCATCCACCCCACCGGCCTTCATGTCGGCAAGGGTGCTGTCCTCGAAGGTGCCGCCAAGATTTTTGTACAGCCAGATCTTGGGGCTGAGGTTTTCGGCCCCCTTCAGAAAGGTGCGTCCCGGATGGGCGTGGCTGTCAACGATGGGATGGGCGGCCATGAAGGCACGCGCAGCGGCAAGTTCATCTTCGGTCAGCGTAAAGCCGACCTCGGCCTCTTTGCCATACAACATGGGCCTGAGGCCGAATTGATATGCTGCCGCCCCGGCGAGCCCAAGCCCGCCGAGGATGATGAATGCCCTGCGTGTGCGCATGTCTTCCCCCTATAGGCACGCCTCAAACAGCGCGCGCGTGTTTTCCGGTGTCATGCGCACAGGGTTACCGCCGACGGAAGGATCGTCAAGGGCCGAAACCGTCAGGGCATCGAGATCGGGGTCTTTCACGCCCAGCTCGGTCAGGTTTTTCGGGATGCCCAGCTCGGCATTGATCCGGCCCACGAAATCGTAGAACCCGTCAAACCCGCCCTCGATGTCGAGGTAACGCGCCAGCGCATCGATGCGGTCCTCGATGGCCGGGCGGTTGAACAGCAGCACGGGCTGCATCACCACCGCATTGGTGGTGCCGTGATGGGTGCCATAGACCGCGCCCAGCGGGTGGCTGATCGCGTGAATGGCGCCAAGGCCCTTTTGAAAGGCGGTGGCCCCCATGGCGGCGGCGGCCATCATCTGGGCGCGGGCCTCGATATCGGTGCCGTCGTGATAGGCCCGCGGCAGGTATTCCTTGACCAGACGCATGCCCTCGATGGCGATGCCCTGGCTCATCGGGTGAAAATGGGGCGAGCAATAGGCCTCGAGGCAGTGCGCAAAGGCATCCATGCCGGTGCCGGCGGTGATCGCGGGCGGCATGCCGACGGTCAGTTCCGCATCGCAAATCACGATCGAGGGCAGCACCTTGGGGTGAAAGATGATCTTTTTCTCATGCGTCTGCGAGTTGGTCAGAACGCTGGCGCGCCCCACCTCCGAGCCGGTACCGGCGGTTGTCGGCACCGCAATGATCGGGGCGATGGCATCGGCATCGGCGCGTGTCCACCAGTCATCGACATCCTCGAAATCCCAGACCGGGCGGGTCTGGCCCTGCATGAAGGCCACCATCTTGCCCAGATCCAGCCCCGAGCCCCCGCCAAGCGCGATCACCCCGTCATGGCCGCCCGCGCGAAAGACCTCGACGCCGGCCTGCATGTTGATTTCGGTCGGGTTGGGATCGACATCGGAAAACAGCGCGCGCCCAAGGCCCGCGGCCTCGAGAAGATCCAGCAAATTCGCCGTCAGCGGCAATTTGGCAAGGCCCTTGTCGGTGACGACCAGCGGCTTTTTCATGTCCAGCGCGGCGCAGGCATCGGCAATTTCCTTGATGCGCCCGGCACCAAAGCGGATGGCGGTGGGATATGACCAGTTTGCAGTCAGGCTCATGGCAGTTTCCTCAGGTGATAGGATTTCGGTCTTGTCAGGTTGTGATAGCCGATGACGGACAGCCCGCCACCGCGGCCGGTATTCTTGCAGCCAGTCCAGCACAGGCCGGGGTCAAGATAATCGGCCCGGTTCATGAACACGGTGCCGGTTTCGATCTGCTGGCCGATGCGTTCGGCGCGCTCGATATCCGATGTCCACAGCGAGGCCGTCAGTCCGAATTCGGAATCGTTCATAAGTTCAATGGCTTGCGCGTCGTCCTTTACAGACATGATCCCGACGACGGGGCCGAAACTTTCTTCGCGCATGACCCGCATGGAATGATCGACATCGATCAGGATCTGCGGGGCCAGATAGGTGCCGGTGCCGTCATCGGCCGGAAACAGCGACGCATCGATCAAGGGGCGGGCGCCCTTGGCGACGGCCTCGGCGATCTGGTCGCGCACAAGATCGGCAAAGCGTTTCTGCGCCATCGGCCCGAGGGTCGTTTCCGGGTCCAGAGGGTTGCCCAGCTTGTAGGCCGACACGATTTTCACCGCCTTTTCGACGAATGCGTCAAACAGGCTTTCGACCACATAGA
>WFQE01000257.1 GCA_015487165.1 Paracoccaceae bacterium
ACGTAAAGATGCGGATGACGCCGGGCATGTTTTCGGCGTCAGATGTGTCGATATTGCTGATCTTGCCGTGGGCGATGTCCGAGCGCAGGAAATGCACATAGGCTTGGCCCCGGATGTTGATGTCGTCGGTATACTGACCCTTGCCGGTCAGGAACCGCACGTCTTCGCGCCGTCTGGTGCTGGCGCCGATGCCTCCATCTGCTGGCATGTCTGAATCCTCCCTGTTGTCGCCTCAGCCCAGCTGGGCCGCGGCGGCCTGAATGGCCTTGACGATGTTGTGATAGCCGGTGCAGCGGCAGATATTGCCTTCGAGATATTCACGGATCTCGGCCTCGGACGGGCTCTTGTTCTCGGCCAGCAGGCTGGCCGCCGACATCACCATGCCCGGTGTGCAGAAACCGCATTGCAGCCCGTGATATTCCTTGAAGGCCGCCTGGATGACGCCAAGGCTGCCATCGGGGTTTGCCATGCCTTCGATGGTGGCGATTTCGGCGCCGTCGGCCTCGGCCGCAAGCATGGTGCAGGATTTCACGGCCTTGCCGTTGACATGGATCGTGCAGGCCCCGCACTGGCTGGTGTCACAGCCCACATGGGTGCCGGTCAGCCCCGCGGTTTCACGCAGGAAATCGACGAGCAGCGTCCTGCCCTCGACCGCGCCGGAAACGGGCTTGCCGTTTACCGTCATGGTTACTGATATCATCTTGTCCTCCCTTGCAAGATTCTGGTTGTCTGAATGCCCCGCTTGCGGGCGATCGTCCGGGTCTGTCGGCCTAGCCTTCGGCGCGCTCCTCCTCGGCTTCCTCCTCCTCGGGGGCCAGCGCCTGCTGAAAATTTTCGAAAAAACGGTCGGCCAGCTTGCGGGCAACGCCGGTGATGATGCGCCCGCCCAGTGACGCCAGCTTGCCGCCGACGCGGGCCTCGACATCATAGGTCAGCAGCGTGCCCTCATCGGCATCCTCAAGCGTGACGGTCGCCCCCCCCTTGGCAAAGCCGGCGGCACCGCCCTTGCCCTCGCCGGTGATGCGATAGCTTTGCGCCGGGATCACGTCGCTGATGGCGACCGTGCCGCGAAAGGTGGCCTTCACGGGCCCGATCTTTTGCGTGACGACCGCCTCGAAACCGTCCTCGGCATTGCCCGTCATTTCCTGACAGCCGGGGATGCATCGTTTCAGGATCTCGGCGTCGTTGAGGGCGGTCCAGACCGTCTGGCGGTCGGCGTCTATTACTTTGCTGCCTGAAAGAATCATGGACTCAGCTTAGCGCTATTTTTCCAAATGGAAAAAGATTTTTCTGCTCACGGTTGCGTGCGCGTGCGGCGGCGCGGATGCGGGCGTGCGCGGCCCTCTTTCAGCAACCCGCCAATCCCCATCTGCGCAAGGGTTTCGTTGCTGCATTCCAGACCGCAGGCAATGCGTTCCAGCACCCAGTCGGCCCCGTTCAGCGCCAATGATCGCGCGCATCCCGGCAGGCCGATGACAGGGCGCGCACCCACTGATCCGATGAACAGCAGGTTGCCGGGATCGACGGGCAGGCCGAAACGCTGCAACTGCCCACCGGCGGCAATCAGACCCGCGGGGCCGACATCGCGGGCGTCCGAGGTGGCCGACCCGGTCAGGATCAGGATGATCTCGCCGGGCGCCTGTCCGATTGCGGCGGCAAGATCGTCCGTGTCATGGGCGGTGGTTTGCGTGCTTTCCAGGGCAATGCCCAGCGCATCAAGCCGCGCGCGAACGGCGGCGCGGCCCTTTTCAAGCAGGCGATCCTCCATCCCCGGTATGCGGGTCAGAATCAGGCTGGCCGTCTTTCGCGTGACCGGCAGGACGGATAGCGCACCCCTTGAGCCGGCGGTTGCCCGTTCGACCAGCGCGCGCGCCACGCCATAGGTGACGATCTTGACGGTTGCCACCAGCATGTCGGGGGCCACGCGCGCAAGCGGGGGCAAGGTGGCCAGCGTGATTTCGGGGCTGGTGGCGTTGATGCGGCGGATGGCATCCTGATCAAGCTGCAACAGCCCCGGCCGCGTCGCGATGATGTTGACGCGCCCCGTACTGGCCCGGCCAAGGCGCAAGCCAACCGTGTCAGGCGCAGGCACAAGGGCGCAGGCAATCGCGGCGGCGGCGGCATTTTCATCCAGATCGTCAGGGGCGAGGCGGGCGATGGTGATTTCCCTGATGCCCGCGCGTTCCAACGCCGCGATGTCGCTTGCGTCCAGCACACGCCCCTTTTTCAACAGCTTGTCGCCCGCCCTGATCGAATGGGCCAGGATGCCGCCCCTGGCATCAGACAGCGTGACAGGCCCGAATTCCATCAGCCCGCGCCCCGCAGGCATTGGGTGACCTCGGCCATGATCGAAACCGCGATCTCGGCCGGCGATTTCGCCCCGATCGACAGGCCCACCGGCGCATGGATGCGCGCAAGCGCCTCTTCATCCAGCCCGGCCGCGCGCAGGCGGTCCAGCCGCTTGGCATGCGTTTTCTTCGAGCCAAGACACCCCAGGTAAAAGGCGTTGCTGTTCAGGGTTTCAATGATCGCGGGGTCGTCGATCTTGGGGTCGTGGGACAGCGTGACCACGGCGGTGCGGCCGTCGGGCGCCAGCGCGCGCAGGGCCTCGTCGGGCCAGTCTTGCGAGATCGACTCATCGGGAAAGCGCGCGGCCGCTGCAAAGGTTTCGCGCGGGTCCACCAGAAACACGTCATAGCCAGCCAGCCGCGCCATCGGCAACAGCGCCTGCGCGATATGCACGGCCCCGACCACCACCATGCGCAGGGGCGGGTTGTGGATGGCGATGAACCAGTCGTCATCGGGCACAGGGGCAAAGCCCGACCTGTCGGCGGCCATGCGCGCGCGGATTTCGGCGCCAAGCGGGTTGTCTGCGCCCGCGCTCAACCGCCTTTCCCATGTTTGCGTGTTGGTCAGCAGGGCGGCGGGCTGGCGTTTTCTGCGCCTGTCCACCAGCGCGCGGATCAGATCCAGCGGCGGGCCATCGCCCACGCCGAGGGGCTCGACCATCACGCGGATGGTGCCGCCGCAGGCCAGGCCCACGGCAAAGGCCTCGTCATCGGAGACGCCGAATTCCAGGATGCGGGGGCGGCCGTCCTCGATGGCCTCTTGCGCCTCGACCACCACCGCGCCCTCGACGCAGCCGCCCGAGACCGAGCCCATGATCTGCCCGTCGCCGGAAATGGCCAGCTGGCTGCCCACCGGGCGCGGGGCGCTGCCCCATGTCTGGACCACGGTGGCAAGTGCGGCGCCACGGCCCCCTTCGGCCCATTCCAGCGCGGTTTCGGGGATCTGGTCGAATTCAGCCATCATCATCCCTCAGCATGTCCATCAGGCGCGCCTTTTCGCCTATGTCATCGGGGCGGCCCAGCGCCTCGGCCAGCGCCTGGAGCGAGGCGATGTTATGGCCTGCGCGCAGGCTGTCAACATGGGGCAGGATTGCGCGGATACCGCCGGCGCGGGGGGCAAAGCCATCCCAGCGCAGCAGCGGGTTCAGCCAGATCAGGCGGCGCGCGCTCAGATGCAGGCGCTCGACCTCGCGTGCCAAGAGGCCGGTGTCGTCGCGATCCAGCCCGTCGGTGATCAGCAGCACCACCGCGCCCTGGCCCAGCACCCGGCGCGACCAGTCGCGGTTGAATTCATGCAGGCAGGCGCCGATGCGGGTGCCGCCTTCCCAGTCTTGCGCCTGGTGGCCGGCGGCCTTCAGCGCCGCGTCCACGTCGCGCTGGCGCAGATGCCGGGTGATGTTGGTCAGCCGCGTGCCAAAGGTAAAGCTGTGCCCCTGCGCCCAGCCCGCCCCCTGGTGGTTGGAGGCCGCGTGCAGGAAATGCAGCAC
>WFQE01000258.1 GCA_015487165.1 Paracoccaceae bacterium
GAATATAATTGACCCAAAAATAGGGCAGCTTGCAGGGAAAAGTATTGTCCCCCCAAGTCGCACTGGCACGACTTTCCTGCGTGTCAGGCGTTTCGGTCAGACAAATCTGGTAGAACCAAAGGTACCCCACCCTGTGCGTTTCGCATTTTCCATAAAAGCCATCGGACGAGAGCACATACATCCGCTCCGGCAGACGCGCGACGTAATCGGTGAATATAGTGCGGTCGGCCCTTATCTGGCGGTCAAGGTATTTCACCACTTGGGTTTCCACACTCACCAGCACCACCCAGCCAAGCACGAGGCCCAGCACCCAGCGGCCAAACCGGCGCCGCGCGCGCCTTCTGTCGTCCTGATCACTCATCGCCCAGCCGCACTATTTCGCCTGATTCTATCATGACATGTGCCCACCCCACAAAATCCGCGCCATATGTGCAAAGGCTACCCCAGCGCGGCAACCTGTCACGCCAACGCATCCCATACGCAAAAGCCCCCTGGATCGGGGGCTTTTCCATCTTTGTCGCGGCCTGCCGGTGGCCTTCAGCCGTTGGCTTCGCGGATCTTGTCGGCGGCTTCCTTGTTGAAGGAAATGCCCTTGTCTTCCAGCAGGGTATCAAGCTCGCCCGACAGCGTCATTTCGGTGACGATGTCGCATCCGCCCACAAATTCGCCCTTGACGTAAAGCTGCGGGATGGTGGGCCAGTCCGAGAAATCCTTGATGCCCTGACGGATGGTTTCGTCTTCAAGCACGTTCACGTCCTTGAATTCGATCCCCATATAGTTCAGCACACCTGCGACGCGGCTGGAAAAGCCGCATTGCGGCATGGATTTCGTGCCTTTCATGAACAGCACGACATCATTGTTTTCGATCAGTTCCTTGATCAGGGGTTCTGCCGGATTCGTCATTTTCAGTCCTTTCGCGATAGCCCCATGCCGAGGCAATATTCAGTTCAGTCGTCACCGCCGCCATTGTCGTCGTAATCGGTGAAATCCTGGTCTTCCTTCTTGTTCAACCGCTGTCGCTTTTGGCGAAGCTTGCGATATTCGGGGTCGTTTTTCATCCGCCTGGCATTCTTTGCAGCCGAATATGCAAAAAACACCAGAAACAGTACAAACAGCGCGACGAATATCGCAAAGCCCATCAATCGGGGGCCCGTGTCGTCAGCGCAAGCGCATGCAGGTCGCCATGCGCGCCATCCATCTTGCCCTTGAGGGCGGCATAGACCGCCCGCTGCTGCTGCACGCGGTTCTTGCCCTTGAAGCTGGCGTCGATGACTTCGGCGGCATAGTGGCGCCCGTCACCGGCAAGATCGGTGATGGTGATCTTTGCTTCCGGGAAAGCCTCGCGGATCAGGCTTTCGATTTCTGCGGCATCAATGGCCATTCTTGTTCCCCCTTTTGAATCGAACATTGATGTAAGCCCCCATTCCCCCCGGCGCAAGGGGTGCGATGTCTAGTGCCTGTTGACAATCCCCGGATCGCACCGGTTTCAGCCCAAATCCACCAGTGCCAGCCAATTTTGCGCAGACAGGGTGGCCCCCTTTCAAGCAAAATTTGCGCCGCAATGGTGGATTTGGGCAAAATCCCGAAGGGACGCGGCGAAAATTGCCCCCAACGCGCGAATTTTCCCTTCCGATCAGGCGATCGCTGCGGTCAAATTCATCACGCTGGAAGCAATTTTCCCCAGCGCCGGTACGACCCGGGGATTGTCAACAGGCACTAGACGCTACAGGAACAGGCGGCCCCGGATCGCGTGAACCGGGGCCGCCTTGAATTATGCAGGTTCGAAAGGCCGGCGTCGGCCTATTTTTCAGGTATCAACCCCTTTGGACTGAACCTCAGCACAAGTAGCAGGATGATCCCCATGGTCAGCAGACGCATATGCGCGGCCGACTCGAGAAGATGTTTCTTCAGCCCGCTGTCGTCGGCCATCCACGCGGTCACGAAATTCAGCAGGTGCTTGCCCATCGGCTCGACCTCGACCCAGAGGAACCAGATCAGGAAGCCGCCAAGAACCGCGCCCCAGTTGTTGCCCGATCCTCCGACCACGACCATCACCCAGATCAGGAAGGTAAAGCGCAGCGGGTTGTAGGTGCCCGGCGTGAACAGGCCGTCAAGCGAGGTCATCATCGCGCCCGCAATGCCAAGCACCGCCGAGCCAAGGATGAACACCTGCAGATGGCGGCGGGTCACATCCTTGCCCATCGCCTCGGCGGCCTCTTCATTGTCGCGGATTGCGCGCATCATCCGGCCCCAGGGCGACCTGAGCGCCTTTTCCGACATCCACAGGATGATCAGCAGGACGACGGTAAACAGGGCAGCATAGATCAGCTTGACGAACCATGACGAGGCCTGGACGGGATCCAGCCCAAAGCTTGCGGCCCAGGACACGAACCACGGATCGCCTTGCAGGTTGACCTCGTACATGAAGCTGAAGGGGCGCGGAATGCCGTTCACGTTCTTGACACCGCGGGCCAGCCAGTCTTCGTTCTTGATGACCGAAATGATGATCTCGGCGATCCCCAGCGTCGCGATGGCCAGATAGTCGGATCGCAGACCAAGGGAAATCTTGCCGATCACCCAGGCCACACCGGCCGCAAGCAGCCCGCCCACGCCCC